>NZ_SGXU01000007.1:0-122516 GCF_005435015.1 Halorubrum sp. SP9 | reverse complement strand
CACGGGCGGGGCCGGGTTCATCGGCTCGAACCTCGCGAACCGCCTCGCAGGCGACGACGACGGCGGGCGCGGCGACCCCGCCCATCGCGCCCAGCGTGTCGTGCGCGCCGAGCATCCGCCCGGTCCGCGCGGGGTAGACGCGGGCGATCAGCCGCACCGAGACCGTCTTGTGGACCCCCGTCCCCGCGCCGATGACGACCATCGCGGCGACGAGCGCGGCGAACGGGGCGTTGAAGACGATCGCGAGCGACCCCGCGCCGGCGACGAGCGCGCCCGCGACGATCACCCGCACCGGGCCGAGCCGGTCCGCGACCGCGCCGCTCGGGAACTGGAGGAGGGCGTACACGAGCATGAAGCCGGTGAACGCGGTCCCGACGGTGGCGTTGCTCACGCCGTAGGCCTCCTGGATCGACTCGAACAGCGGCGGGAAGAGGTAGCGAACGAACTTCCCCAGGAACCAGACGAGCGAGACGAGGACCAAGGCGTCGTACTCGCCGATCCGGTCCCGGTCCATCGCCAAGCCGTAGCCCGGTCACCCGTATAAAGGGCCTGAAGCGCTCGGCGGCTGCCGGTAAGGATCGATCTGTCATCTCGATTCCCGCGGTGGCGCGTGCCTGCGAGCGGCCGCCCTCGGCGGCCGCGAGTCAGCACGCGCGAGGGAGTCGCTGGCTCCCGAAGCGAAGCGGAGGGTGCCAGCGACGAGGCTGGGGAGGTGTGAGGTGCCGTGCGGTCGCGGGCGGGGAGGGACTCAAAGGGGCAGCCGCGAGGGCGGCGCAGGCGACGTAAGCACCACAGCGAGTGAGCGGAGCGAACGAGCGAGGAGCGCAGCGAGCGTGTGCCGCCCTCGCGGCTGGGGCTTTGGAGGTGTTCCCCGTCGATCCGCAGTCAACTATTTATAAATAAACAGCTGGCTTTGGAGACGTTCTCCGTCGGTCCGCAATCAGCTATTTGGCTCTGTTGAAATCCTATTCTACAGACACGTTCTCGCCTGAAACAGCTGGTCGCTGAAGAGTGCGGGTTGAATATCGGGAGTTCTACCAATTCAGGGAGACATTCGGATCGTCGTGCGAGATACAGCGCGCGAGTCGAGCACACAGACGACTATCTCGACCAGAGCGGAACAGCACACCGATGAACCCTCGCTGGACGACCACGCGGCAGCTCCAGTCCAATGCCGAGACAGCGAGGAAACCGATGAGTCTGATGAGAAGACAGGCCCACGACGCGCCCTTCGTCTTCGATAACTTGGGTCGGTTCTGCTCTCACGCACACGAAAACGACTGGCCCCCTGACCGAAGTCCTGCTCGGACCCGGTCCATCGCTCGCTGGCCGAGTTGGAGTTGCGGTCGTTTTCGCCTCTGTAGCTGAAGTCGGTATACAACGCCGCCTCGGGGAGCACAAACTGCGTGCTCCGGTGTTCCCCGTACGGCTCATACCCATATATAATATATTTTGTTCACATATATAGATTGAAACTTCTGGCACGAGCAACAAGAATTGGTATGGCAGAAACCGCATCCGTCCGCGTTGGTCACTGTTGTCCGGACGCACCGAACGTCGATGTCCACGTCGACGGCGAAATCGCCTTCGAAGACGTGCCATTCGAAACCATCAGCGAGTACGCCGAGCTGCCAGCTGAAAGCCACGAGATCGCTGTCACGCCGCATGGCGACGACGAGGCAGTCCTCGATCTGACAGTCGAACTTGAGGCAGACCGCGCGTACTCGGCGCTTGCGACTGGTATGCTCGCTGAAGCCGAGTGTACAGTACTTTCCGACGCCCCCGGTGATGTCGAAGCCGACCAAACTCACGTCCGGTTTGTTCATGCCTCACCGGACGCTCCCGCCGTCGACGTGCGAGTCGCTAACGGTGGTCCGACCCTGTGTGAAAATATCGAATTCCGAAGCGCCAGCGAGTACGTTCCTGTTGACGCTGGCTCCTACGATCTTGAGGTCCTCCCGCACGGAAGCGACGACATCGCGCTCTCGCTGCCTGACACCGAACTTGACGGCGGCGCCGCAGTCTCAGCAATCGCGGTTGGGCAGGCAGGTGACGACTCGCTCGGCGCAGTGTTCGCGGACGACACCCAGTAGCCTCCCGACCTCGATTTTTCATGCTACTGGTCGCTAGAGCTGGCCGCTTAGTCGGCTTCGCACGATGTCTCCATGCGTTACACACCAATATGAACGAGCAGCGCTCACCGAGTTTGAAATGCCTCGGTACGGCTCCGTTGAAATTCTCAACAAGTGATCTGTTCTCGGTGTCCTGCTGAATACAGCGCGCATGTGTCTCAATCTCACATGGCGTGTAACTGAACAGCAATAATGGCTATTAGAACTGATATGTGGATCGAAATGTATACTTCCGGAACAGGCCGTTGTATTGGTATGAGTGGCAGTCAGGTCGCCTGCGCCGGAGTGAGCGATGGACGGTAGCCGTGACCGCGGCGTTACGACCGTCGTTGCCACGATTCTCATGGTCGCCATCGTGGTGATACTCGCTGCTACCATCGGCGTCGTCGTTCTTGACTTCGAGAGCGAGCTCCCAGAGCCCCAAGAGCTGCGCGGGTTCGGCGACGCGGAGGTGACGCTCGGGCCCGAACACCGATCGTGGGGCGGGTGGAACAATGGTAACAGCAATCCCCCCCGCGGAGACATTGACGTCGTTCGAGTGCCCTACGTCGCAGGGCCGACCTTCCAAGGCGACGAGATCGGTTCGATACTGGTCAGCTGGGAGGGTAGCGACGGCGAGGGCGGTCAGGTTCGGTTCCTGAACCCCAACCGCTTCGACGCGGACACCGGTCAGACGTTCCACGACGGCGATGTCGGGGAGTTCTGTACCGGCGATTTCGGCGTCGGTGAGACACTGACAATCCGGATGGCTCACAACCGGTACCAACAGGGGGGAACCGGTACCGACGTGTCAGACATTGGTGAGCAATATGTCGAGTCGAACCAGAATGACATCGCTCGCGGCGGCGACGAACCCTTCTTTCGCGTCGAAAACAGGTATCCGATCGATTTCAGCGGCGACCGCCCGATGGAGCCGGGAGACTCGGTTGAGATCCTTTTTATCGGCGTCAACGACAAACAGCCCATCGCCAGAACGACCGCAGTCGCGGCCGCGGCGACCGGCGACCCTACGGAACGGGACAAGCCGGAGTGTCGCTGAAACCCGTCGACCGTCGCGAAACTACATACATATCGCTACAGAGTCTATCTTAGCCCTGACGTGACGTTCTCCCCAGAGCGAACGGCGGAACCTCCCGGGCCGTAGGTGGGATATTTATTGATTTCCGAGGCTCTGTCGAAATACATAATTTTTGATATTTTTTGAGTCGTGCTGAACACAGAGCCCATATATTCCACCTACGGTGTGAACGTTTTTTTAACAATAACAGCGCTCGAAGGAGTATGAACAATTAGAACCGTAAGTTCGTCAGCATCAGGATTACTACCTACTGGCGGTTCACGAAAATCGGCTCCTCCCACGTTTATTTCAAATTGGATTGTGTCACCAACGCCCCACGTGTTTGGATCGTTACTCTCAATTTCTTTATTGAAATACAATATTATGTTCTCAGGATCTTTCTCCTCATCAAACTCGGGGAGGTTAACCAGTCGTGCTTCAGTATCCACATCGGGGCCAGATGCCCGAACGACAATTTCCAATTCTTCAGCGGGAACGCCCTCTCCAGATATGTGCGTAATACGTACACGCTGGGCATCCGCCCCTGGCTCAAACTCTCCACTCGTCTGGCCAACGATTGGCGCAGGCTCGTTTAGATTCTCTGTAGCACCAAACAAAAACACGGCTCTGGTGAATCGCTGTAAGACGGCGGGATAGGTCGTCACATCAAAGGAAGTGAAGCGGAAAATCGGCGATGCCTATGTCGAATATCTCCCGCTTCACGAGCAAGGCGGTCACGTAGCTAAAAATGCTGTTGGTGGCCGAGGCGAAGCCGCCGCCCCCGAAGGGGGTGTGGGGGCTTCGCCGACTACGCCGTCGTTTCTCTCCACTGTCTCCGGATTTACCTAGAGAAATCCTACCGCGAGGCGCTTGATCTCTTGAGCGAGATGCCACAAATAGTGGCCGAGATCGGTTTCGAAACGTCCGATCTCCCGCATCACTCGACGCTAGTCAAGGCGTTTGACACATTAAAGATGAAGATCTGGCGAGTGCTGCTGCGCCTCTCGGCGCAGTTGCACGACACCGCTGATCACACCGCGATGGACGCGACGTTCTTCGACCGCGAAACCGCCAGCAAGCACTACTGCCGCCGGACGAACTACCGCGTTCAAACGCTGAAAACGATCGCGCTTGTCGATACAAAAACACAAGCTGTACTTGACGTTCACTGTACGACCGAGAAACGTCACGACACGCAGATCGGCTGGCAACTCGCCTGCCGCAACGCGGGCGAGATTGCCAGCCTCGCGGCCGACAAAGGGTACGATTGGCAGCGATTACGCGAGAAATTGCGCGAAGAAGGCGTGAGACCGCTGATCAAACACCGTGAGTTCCGACCCGTCGATTGCGCGCATAACGCGCGAATCGACGAGTCTCTATACGGCCAGAGGGCGCTGTTTGAAACCGTCTTCTCAACGATCAAGCGGACGCTCGGCCACGCGGTGCGTGCCCGAGCGTGGTACCGCGAATTTCGTGAAATTGTTCTGATGTGTGCGGTCTACAACATCAAGCGAGCCGTGAAACCGTGAAATCAAACGCCTTCTAGCGATTTTTCTCGATTCACTCCTGATCTGAGAATCGGCCCGGAAACGCGCCTCAGACCTGACGCACGCCGAGTTCAGCCTGCACCCTCGCCGTCGAGCAGTCTCGCGGCCGACTCGACGTCGCCGAAGTACCCCAGCGTGTGGCTCTCGCCGCCCGCGGTGGTGATCTTGACCGTGTCGTACCACTCGGGTAGTACCCCGGCGAAGAGGTCGGAAGACGGGGTAACTTCGGTGATCTCGGCGCGGCGAACCGACCACTGCGTCGCGCCCGTCAACTCGTTGTGGGCCACGACTGCGTCCGGGTAGACATGATAGACCACGTGTGCGCTGACCACCCACCCGACGACGAGTTCGACGAGGACCCGGACGCCGACGACGACCGCGACGCCGACCGCGGCGCCGACGACGGGGCCGGACGGCGTGGTGAGCACTCCACCGCCGACGAGCAGTCCGACCAACCCACCCACCAGAACGGGGAACAGCATCACTCCCAGCACGGAGACGAGGACACCGCCGATCACCGAGGCGACGAGCGTGCCGCGGCGGTCGCTCTCGAACGACGCGACCGGCTCGCCGTCGGGCGCCTCGACCGACCGTTCGCCCCCGACGGTCTCGTCGCTGAACACGGCCGACTCGACCCACCCCGGGTGGCGGAGTTCGACGAGGTCGTAGGCAACCCGCACGGCGACGACTGCTAACCCCAGGCCGAGGCGGCCGACGCCCGTGGCCGCCGCGCCCTCTAGCGCGAGCGGGGCGACGACCGCGAGGACGACCACGAGTACCAGGTACCGCCGAGTACTGCCGCCGGTGGCGGCCGTCGACTCGTACGTCTCCGTCCGGAGCCAGTCAACAAATCGGACCGCTTGGCCGACCACGACGGCGAGGACCGCCAGCCAGAGAGTCTGTGGTGGCGCGAACGTCGTGACGACCGGCGCGACCGCACCGGTCAAGAGGAGTCCGGCGAGCGGCCAGAAGGCCGCGATCGGAATCACCGCTAGGACAACGTACGGGACGTTCCGCGGGTACACCGGGGGGAGCCAACTCGCCAAGCGGACGCCGCCGCGGACGTCCGCGAGCGCCGCGAGCGGGAACGGCATCCTCGTGCCGCACGGTCTGTACGCCTCCGAGGGCGGGAGCTCAGCAAACAGGGATTGGAGGACGCCCCGACCGGCCGCGATACCCGCTTCGACCCAGTAGACGAACAGCAAGAGCTGTGGGTCCCACTCGAAGCGGAGGACACCCGCGACCAACACCGCGGCAACTAGCGCCATCCGATACCACCACCAATTCACGGTGAAATAACCTCTCTACGTGAGTAAAATGATTGTCTCCTTCGCCGGATGTTCGCTCGCGCTCGGGATGTGGAATCAACAGTGACTGCTCTGATAAATCGCCATATAGCGGTTGATTTCACGGTATCACAACACGTTTGATGTTGTGAATGACACATTTCACGACGAGTTCACGAACATTATGAGACCACGTTCGCGCTCGCACGGCATCGCCGATTTTCGCTTCATTTTCCAAGTTCTCACGGTTGAAGCCGACGCCGCTTAGTGATTCACCAGAGCCAAAAACACGGAAATCGTTGTAGCTAAAACTACCACAATTGCGACCACGAGAATAGTCGAGACAACAGGAGTGACAGCACGATCCCATCGACCCATTATTTTAACCATTCTCTACTGAGTAAAATAGCCTTGGAACTCACTGCTGTACTGATCCTCTGTATCTCGCAAGACGTTCTTGACAGCATTAAGAGTGGTATAGTCCGAATCTGGTCTGTAAGAACCCTGTATTGACCGCAAGCGGGTCAGAATGTGTCACCTGTTGAGAATTTCAACAGAGCCAGCCATTTATAACCGAAGGGCTGGGTGCCTGAAAAAATCCGCCGTCACCCGCGAGAGCAACGGTCGATAACCGATTCGCGGACAGTATCTTATTTAAAACGGCCCTTTCCCGCCGCCCATCATGTCGCCGAGGCCGCCGCCCTCGCCGCCCATCTTCTTCATCATGCGCTGCATGTCGCCCTCGCCCATCCCCTGGAACTGGCCGATCGTCTCCTCCATCATCGAGTGCTGCTCCAAGAGCTGCCGGACCGTCTCCTCGTCGGTGCCGGAGCCGCGGGCGATGCGCTCCGTGCGCGACTGGCCGACGACGCGGGGGTTCTCAAGCTCCTCTTCCGTCATCGAGTCCATGATGCGCTCGAAGCGGCGCATCCGGTCTTGGGTGACGTCCATCGCGTCGTCCGGGAGCTCGTCCATCATCCCGCCGCCGAGCCCGGGGATCATGTCCATCACCTGGTCGAGCGGGCCCATCTTGTTCATCGCGTCCATCTGCCGCTTCATGTCCTTCAGGGTGAACTCCCCCTGAAGCATGTCCTCCGGGTCCCAGTCTTCGTCCTCCTCCTGGGTCTCCTGTATCGCGCGCTCGACGCGCTCGGAGAGCTGCTTCAGGTCGCCCATCCCGAGCAGCCGCGAGATGAACCCCGAGGGCTCGAACCGCTCGATGTCCTGAACGGTCTCGCCGGTGCCGAGGAACGCGATGGAGGAGTCCGTCTCGTTGACCGCCGTCAGCGCGCCCCCGCCCTTGGCGGTCCCGTCGAGCTTGGTGATCATCACGCCCTCGATGCCGATCGACTCCTCGAACTGGCGGGCCTGCTCCTTCGCGCCCTGCCCGATCGCGGCGTCCAAGACGAGCAGCGAGCGGTCGGGGTCGACGACGCCCTCGATCTCCTCGATCTCGTCGATGAGGTCGTCTTCGAGCGCGTGCCGGCCGGCCGTGTCGACGATGTGGACGTCGGCGTCCTCGGTCGCTTCGAGGCCGTCGCGGGCGATCCGGACCGGGTCGTCGCTGTCGGGGTCGCCGTAGAACTCGACCTCGGCGCGCTCGCACATCTGCTTCGCCTGGTCGTACGCGCCCGGACGGAACGTGTCGGTCTGGATGACGGCGGGGCGGAGCCCCTTCTTCGAGAACCACCAGGCCATCTTCGCCGCGGAGGTGGTCTTCCCCGACCCCTGGAGGCCGGCCAGCAGGATCGTCTGGTTCTCCAGCGGGAGCTCGGTGGAGTCGCCGACCAGCTCGACCATCTCCTCGTAGACGATCTTGAGGACGTGGTCCTTCGCGGTGGTGCCGCCCGGCGGCTCCTCCTCGAGCGCGCGGGACTTGATCGAGTCCGACAGCTCCATGACGAGGGAGACGTCGACGTCGGCCGAGAGGAGGGAGCGCTGGATCTCCTTGACGATCTCCTCGACGTCGCTCTCGGAGAGTCGGGACTTCCCCTGGAGCTTGTCGAGGCTGCTCCGCAGGGACGTGCCGAGGTCGTCGAGTACCATTTGCCGGAGCTAGGCGGGCGACGCGGTAAAGCTTTGTTCGTCGGCGGTGGCGGGATACGTCGTGACTGTCGGAGCGACGAAGCGATCAGTTTAGTGGCGCGCCGACAGACCAGTGACCGCCCGCACCGATGGACCTCGACCGACTCCGCTACTACACCCGGTGGCACGCGTTCGCGAACGACC
Organism: Halorubrum sp. SP9; assembly: GCF_005435015.1. NCBI lineage: Archaea > Methanobacteriati > Methanobacteriota > Halobacteria > Halobacteriales > Haloferacaceae > Halorubrum > Halorubrum sp. SP9. The sequence goes on along the minus strand of NZ_SGXU01000007.1, from coordinate 114,265 downwards.
GGGGGTACCGGGCTCCGGCGGATCCGTGGGCGACGATACGAGTCGATCCGACGGAATTACGACACCACAACCAGCGGGTTCGCCTCGATCGAGGTATCGGCCGCGTCGAGGGCAGTGACTGGGACATCGATGGACTGGACCCATTCCGCGAGACGGCAGTGTTTCGGTCGATTCAGCGGCGGTACGAGGAGGGCGATGCGTGGGAGGAGACGCCCCTGTACCGTCGGGCGAAAGAGCAGTTCGAGGCCGGCGGGCGCGTCCGCGGATACGAAAGCATCGACGAGTATCGACAGGTACGTCTCGCGTATCTCAACGACCTGATCCGGTCGATCGAGGAGGAAGGATACCGGCCAAACGCTGAGGCAGAACACGAGCCGGCGTCGGCCGAGAACGACTTCGAAGGGGCGTACGTCCACCGACTCGAACCGGTCACCGCAATCGGACGAGAGGGAGGGGTCCAACTGTGCGAGGGGTTCCACCGGGCGGCGATCGCGTCGGTATTAGAACTCGACGGTATACCGGTGAACGTCCTGTGCCGCCACGAGGAGTGGCAACGGATTCGAGACCGGATCGCTTCCGATCCGTCTGCGGCCCAGGACCGAGAACTGCCGATCGATCCCCGCGTACACCCGGACTTACGAGGTCTCTCTCGGGACAAAACCCGATAGCTGGTCACGCGGGATAGACAGTCAGCGACGGGAAGTACGTTGAGTAGAACCCCTCGTCGAAGCTGACCAGCCCGTCGCAGTCGACGGCGGCGTGCGCGCCGATGAGGAAGTCGGACGCCACGTGCTGGCGCGGCGAGAGCGACTCGCCGCAAGCCTCGCAGTCGACTGAGCGCTTCTCGCCGCACGCGGGACACTGGATCCCATCTGGTCGACAGTCCACGTATTCTCGGAAGCGCTCGCCCGCGGCAAAGCGGGCTTCGCGCGAGAGATCGACCACGTCGACGCTGAAATCCGCGAGAAAGCGATCGAGGTCGGCAGCCGACTTGAAGCATCCGTCGGCTGCGAGTTCGGCGTAGACGACCGGCGCGACGACGACCGCTCCGTCTCGATACGCGCGTCGGAGCGCCGCCTCGCTGGCGTCGGCGTGTTCGTCGTCGTACAGCAGCGCGAGGAACGCGTTCGTGTCGACCGCCGTCGTCACGAGTCGGCACCCGTCTTGTCGTCGTCGGAACGCTCGTCGATTTCGGACAGTTCGTCGGTCTCTCTCGGGTACTCGCCGCGAAGACGACGCATCCGCTCCGGCATCGTCTCGTCGCTGTCGGCGCTTCCCCGATGCGTCTCGAACGGGTCGTCGCCATCCTCGGTCGTCGGTGTCCGCTTCTGGAGTCGATACTCGGAGCCAACGCGCTCGAAGTCGACCTCGTCCCCGGGTTCGATCCCGAGGGCGTCGCGGATCTCTTTCGGGATAGTGACCTGCCCCTTCGTGGTGACTCTGGGCATGCGTCGTTCGTACTCTCGTGTTAATACTAAATAAGTATTACTTGTAGGCCACCGGTCGAGAGCGGACAGACGAGTCCGAGACCGTCCTCCGCCTCAGACCTCCTCGGCGATGTACCGCTCGATCCGCGTCACGAGCTCCGGGCGGAACGTCCAGAAGCCGTCCCAGACGTTCGGCTCGTCTTCGAGCGCGAGCAGCGCGACGTGGTCGCCGTCGCCCCCGTCCGGCGGCGTGAACACGACGAACCACGACCGGCGGTACGGGGAGGAGGTGCCGGTGTGGACCGTCACCGGGAACTCCGACAGCGAGTCCACGTCACCGACGCCGTACACGTGGACGTCGACGCCGGTTCCGGCGACCCGTTCGTACACCGACCGGGTCCCGCGCTCGTCGTCGATCCGCGAGAGCCGCTGGAACGAGGCCCGGAGCGTGCCGTCCCCGTGTTCGGCCGCGATCCGCTCGATCACGCGCGAGATGATGATGAGGAGGAGCTTCTCCTTGTTCGAGGCGGGGTAGCCGCGGACCCGAAACGGGACCTCGTCGAGCCCCTCGAACACGGCCGGGAGCGCGACCTCGTCGAGTTCGATGGTGCCGGTCTTGTACAGGTCGGAGTTGATGAGCAGCACCGATTCGAGCAGTTCGTCGAGGGTCGAGCGCGCGACGACCGACCCGTCCTCGACGAGCGCGACCACGTCGTCGTCCGCCGCGGAGTCCGCCTCGGCCTCGCTGACCGAGACGGGCTGGCCGTCGAGCAGCGAGTCGAGCAGGTTCCGGACCGGGTCCGGCGACGACCGGTTCAACAGGGCCAGGTGTCGGTCCGGCGCCTCGAGCTCGTCGAAGAACGAGCGGAGCGATTCGGCCATACCTCTCGTCGGGCCGAGCGAGTGAAAGGCCTTACCTCCGGTCCCCCTCGTCGACGAGCCGCGCGCCCGCGGCGTCGATCCGACAGCCCTCCGGGTCGTACCCCGCGTCGGAGAGCCCGGTCCCGAGCGCGAAGACCGTGCGACCGAGCATCGCCATCGCGGCCTCGCCGCCCGCCGATTCGACCGCCGCGATCGCCTCCGCGATCTCGGGGACGAGGAGGTCCGCGTCGCGGGCGAACCCGCGGGCCGCGTCCGTCAGCGTCTGGAGCCGGGGGTCCGCGCGGAGCCGGTCGAGCGCGTCCTCGCCGGCCGCGGAGAGCGCGGCGGTGTCGCCGCCGAGGACGGTTTCGGTCGAAAGCTCCCCGAACGTGACGTACTCGACGCGCGCGGTCCCCGGGATCCCGTCGAGTTCCCCGACCCCCGGGGCGCCCGGTTCCAGCCGGATCGGAACGCCGCCGCGCGCCTGCGCGACCACGTCGCCGAGGCCGGTCCCGCGACCGACCTCCGCGGCGTGGGCGATCCCGACCAGGTCGTTCTCGGAGCGCCCGCGGTCGAACGCGTCGTTCGCGGCGAGGGCGGTCCCCAGGGCCGCGGCGCCGGAGACACCGAAGCCGGCGCCGATCGGGAGGTCCGTCTCGACCGCGACGTCGGCGGCGGTGGCGTCCAGTTCGGCGAGGACGTCGTCGACGGCGCCGATCGATCCGAACTCGCCGTCGATAGTCGTGTCCCCTTCGCCGTCGCCCGTCGCCCTCTCCGCGTCGCCCGTCACCCCCTCCGCGTTGCCCGTCACCCCCTCCGCGTCGCCCGTCGCCCTCTCCGCGTCGCCCGCCGACACTCGGACCGTCACGCCGTCGGTGAGCGTGACGCCCGCGCCGCGCGACCCGGCGACCGCGGGATCGTCGGCGGGGTGCGCGCTGAAGAAGGCGGTGACGTGACCCGGGACGAACGCGGTCGCCCGCTGACTGCTCATGTAGCGGCCGACGAGCGGACCGCGATTAACGGTTGTTATCCGGGACGACGCGGACGTGGGCGGGCGTTCGGCGCCGGTGGCGGAGGGGGCCGCGGGCGAGCGGATCGCCCGCGGACGGGATACCGGCTGCGGCCGATCGGCGCGACACCGCAGGCCTAAGTACCGGCCGGACGAACTCGGGCCGTATGCGAAACCAGTTGCGTCCCGTCCTCGCCGCCCTGCTCGCGCTGGTCCTCCCGGGGCTCGGCCACCTCTCGTTGCGCCGGTGGGGGCGGGCGCTGCTGTGGCACCTGACGATCGTCGGCGGCGGGGTCGCGCTGTTCGCGCTGTACGACGTGGAGCCGGTCAACCCCCTCACCGACCCCGCGGCGGTGTCGGCCGCGGTGCCGACCGACGTGGCGGTGCCGATCGCGCTGTTGTCCGCGCTGTCGGCGCTCGACGCGTACCTCGTCGGCCGGGCCGACGCCGCGGCGCGCGAGCGCGCCGACGCGGCCGCCGAGGCGATGCGGCGTCGCGCCGCGAGCGCGGACGGCGACGACGGGTCGGGAACCGTCCGGGGTCCGCCGAACGCGACCCCCGCCGACGAGGACGGCGGGTCCCTCGACGTGACCTGTCCCAACTGCGGCAAGGAGGCCGACGCCGAACTCGACTTCTGTCACTGGTGTACCGAGCCGCTCCCGTGGGCGGAGACGGAGTGACCGGCGGGGTACGCGGACGATCTGTTAGCCGGGCGATCGGTGACGCGGACGGCTCCGCCGGTACCGAGAGACTGATTGCTCGCCCGTCCCGCGTGAGAGTCGATCGATGACGGGTGACTCGTGATGCCCGGCTGGATACCGACCGGGTTCCTCGGCCTCTTCGGCGTCGTCGCCGGCGCCGCGCTCGTCGCGTTCGCGATCCTCCTGCCCGTCTGCGTCGGGCGAGAACGCGTTCGGGGCGTCCTCGCGGACCGAGACCTGGTCCGCGAGCGCGCGGTCGGGATCGCGCCGTACGTCGGCGCGCTCGCGCTCGTCCTCGCGGTGAACAAGGGGTTTATCAGGCGCATCGAGGCGTTCTCGTTCGAGTACGGGATCCGAGCGACGACCGCGATATACGCGGTCGAGGGCGACCTCGTGGCCGCGATACAGGACGGGATCCCCCGGTGGACCGTGTACTACTTCGGGCCGGTGTACGTCGTCGGCTACGTCGTGCTGCTCGCGTTCCCGATCGCGGCGTACGCGTTCGCCGAGCGCCTGCGGCCGCTGAAACGACTCGTCGCGGCGTACGCGGTGAACTACGCGGTCGCGATCGGTTGTTACGCCGGGATCGTCGCGTACGGCCCGCGAAACTACCTGACCGTGCCGGGAGCGAACCCGAACGCGGCACCCGTCGAACCGCTGCTCCTCGACTGGTTCGGGGGCGTGACGCAGCTCACCTCGCAGGTGAACGCCGCGACGAACGTCTTCCCCTCGCTCCATACCGCCCTGTCGGTAACGGTGTTCCTCGCGGCGGTCTCGACCCACGAGGAGTTCCCGCGGTGGACCTACGTCGCGGGAGCGTTGACCGGCAGCATCGTCGTCGCGACCGTCTTCCTCGGTATTCACTGGGTGACCGACGTCGTCGCCGGCGGCGTCCTCGCGGCGGGAAGCGTCGCGGTCGCGAACCGGATCGTCGGTTGATCGGGGGCGTAGTTTCTCATCTCTGATAACTGCGAGCCAACTATCATATAACCCCGTCGCGACGGATCGGGCACGGACGCGAACGACGGACGGAACATGAGTCTGAATCCACGACGATACGACGTACGGGAGCTGCGCCGGATCGCGGACGCGCCGCGAGACGGTGCGGACGGAGCGCCTCGGGAGCGGGCGCTCCGGCGGCCGAACCGGAACCGGGCCGAGCAGGCGGCGCGCTCGGCCGCGTTCACGGAGCTGCTCCAGCGTCAGCGTGGGAAGCGGTTGAACGGCGGCGAGAGCGCGGATCGGCCGTACCTGACGGCGATCCCGGCGTCGCCCGCGGCGGAACGCGAGATCGGTGAGTGGCTCGGCTACCTCGTCGACATCGGCGGCCACCTGCGGAGCCGGGACGCGCTGTCCTACTACGGCGAGCTCGACTGGGTCGGCGACGACGCGGTCGCGGCGCTGACGCGCCGACTCGAGGGGTTCGACGCCCCGACGCGCGACCGGCCGTTCACGCCCGCGGACCACCGGATCAGCCTCGTCTCCATCGTCCGGATCGCTTCGTGTGCGAGTGACCAATGAGCGACGACGAATCCACGGACATCAACGAAACGGACGAATCGGCGGCGGTCGGCGTGAAATTAGGCAGCACCCGAACGGTGCTCGACGTCCCCGACGGGCGGGGCGGGCGCGAGCGCCACTCGGTGCTGACCTGTCTGGCGACCTACGAGGACGCCATCACCGGCGAGGAGAAGGTGCTGTTCGGCGAGGAGGCCGCGGTCGAGTACCCCGACCGCGTGCGCTTCATGCTGCGCTCGGGACTCCCCGAGGACGACGACAGCGTCGCGGACGCGGAGCGCTTCTTCGAGGCGGTCGTGGACGCCCACGACGTGCCCGAGGACAGCGCGGTCGTCTACGCGGTGCCGACCATCGACAACGAGGCGGGCGTCGAGAACCTCAAGTCGGTGATCGAGGGCTCCTCCATCGGCCAGGTCGAGACGCGGAGCTACCCCGAGTCGCTGTGCGGGGCGATCCCCGCGTACGGCGACGAGCTCGACGCGATCGACGAGGTGTTCGTCTCGATCAACCTCGGCTCGACGACGATGGAGGCGTGCGCCTACCGGCGCGGCGAGCAGCTCTCGCCGTTCTCGACCGGCTCGGTGACGGGCAACGAGGTCGACCGCCGGATCGTCGCCGCCGTCGAGGAGGAGAGCCAGGGCCGCGTCCACATCGACCGGACGACCGCCCGGGAGTACAAGGAGGAACACGCCGACGTGTACGACTTCGAGCCGTTCACCGACGTGATCCAGCAGCCCGGGGGCGGGAGCCACGAGTTCACCGTCGACCGCGGCGTGCGCGAGCCGGTCGACCGGTACATCGACGAGGTCGTCGACGTCGTCGCCAACGAGTTCCTCCCCGAACTCGCCAACGACCACATGAAACCCTACCAGCTCGCCCTGGGCCGCCCCGTCGCCGCCACCGGCGGCATGGCGTGTATCCCCGGACTCACCGAGGAGTTCGAGAAGCGGCTCACCGAGGCGCTCGACCGCGACGTCGAGGTCGTCTCGCCCGACGAGCCCGCCACCGCGGCCGCGGAGGGCGCGGCGCGCATCGCGGAACGGCTGGTCTGAGCGGCGCGCGAGCGGCCAGTTCGGCTCTATTATTTTCGAACCCCACAGCGACCGGTCCGCGCTATGCGTATCGAGACTACTGCGGTGGCGCGTGCCTGCGAGCGGCCGGAGCGAAGCGGAGGCCGCGAGGAGCACGCGCGAGGGACGCGGTGAGTGAGGGGCGACCGTAGGGAGTCCCGAACGAACCGCGAGGCTGGGGAGGCGTGAGGTGCGGTCGCTGTACGGGGCGGGGCTCAAAGGGGCAGCCGGGAGGCGGGCGCAGGCGAAGCAAGGACCGCAAGGAGCGAGCGGAGCGAGCGACGGAGGACCGCAGCGAGCGTGCGCCCGCCTCCCGGCTGGGGCTTTGGAGGTGTTCTCCGTCGAGCTTCAGTCAGTTATGCATGAGCAGTCATCCGACACGTCAGCGACGGGTCTCTCCGATCCGAACACCACTGCTTATACGTCGTAAAGCCGCTCGGCGTCGTCCGCCTGCCGGCGGTAGATGCCCCGCCCCTTCAGCCGCGGCACCTCGTGGCGGTGGAGCCGCTCCGCCCGGGTGTCGTACACGAGCGGGAAGACGTTCGTCCGCCGCTTCGCGACCGTGAACCCGGACATCGCGTCGAGCAGCGACGCGTCCGGATCCGGGACCGCGAACGTCACGTAGCCGATCGGCGTCGGGGCCTCGCCGCCGTCCGCGCGCCCCGGTCGGGGGTCGATCCGGTCGGCGAGCACCTCGCGGAACGACGCCGCGACGCCGACGAGCGTCTCCGCGTCGACCCCGTCCGTCTCGCTCTCGTCCGCCCCCACGAGCGTCGCCAACACCGCCACGTCGCCGAGCGTGTCGTCCGTCTCGCGGGCCGCCCACAGCCGCTCGAACGCGTCCGTCCCCGCCTCGACCGCCTCGAAGCCGTGTGCGCGTCGGTTCGCCGCGACCGCGTCCCGGTAATCGCTGATGTCCATACGACCCCAACGACCCACATGGTAAAAAATGACACACACGATCCGCGGGGGAGCGCCCCGACAGTAAGGCTATACGTGCGCCGGTGCTCTCGGGCCTATTATGACGCGGACGCGACGGCGGTACATCCGGGCGGTCGGGGGCGCGGGCGGGCTGGCCGCTCTCGCCGGCTGCGCGTCGACCGGCGGCGACGGGAACGACTCCGACGGGCCGCCGGGGTCGGACGGGAACGGCGGCGACGCCGGCGGCACGCGTCCGGAGGGGACCGGCGGCCCGGGCGTCTCGATCGTCGCCACCGACGGCGACGTGGACGTTGGAGTCCAGCCGAGCGTGGAAGTCTCCTACGAGGCCGCGACGGAGGACCGCCCGCCGCAGCTCCGGACGACGCTGACGAACGCGGGCGACGAGCGGGTGCGCGTCGGCGACGGGCGGGCCGTCCACTTCGAGTACGTCTACGACGAAGACGACGCGCTCGTGCTCCTTCCCGGCGGCGAGGAGTACCCCGCCGAACCCGACTGCTGGCGGCTCACCGACCAGATCGCGGTCACGGAGGAGTACCGGACGTTCGGGATCGCCGCCGGCAAGTCGAGCGAGCGGCTCGTCGACCTGTACGCGACGCCCGGTGAGGACGCCTGCCTCCCGGTCGGCGAGTACCGCTTCGAGACGACGATTTCGACCGTTACCGCCGACGCCGAACCGGAGTCGTCGACGACGTGGGGGTTCTCGGTCGTGCTGGAGTGAGCGGCGGCCATCGGACCGCGTCACGCGGACTACGTACCGCTCTATACTCCTCATAGCAACCGTTATCCGGACCCGTCGGAACGGTCCCGTATGAGCGACGACGTCGTCACGTTCGGGTTCGTCTGCGTCCAGAACGCCGGTCGCAGCCAGATGTCGGCCGCGTTCGCGGAGCGCGAGCGCCGCGAGCGCGGCCTCGACGACCGCGTCGAGATCGTGACCGGCGGCACGCACCCGGCCGACGAGGTTCACCCCGAGGTCGTAGAGGCGATGCGAGAGGTGGACGTCGACCTCTCTGACCGTGTCCCCCGCGAGGTCTCGACCGCGGAACTCGACGCGTGCGACGTGGTCGCCACGATGGGCTGTTCGACGCTGACGCTCGCCGACGGCGTCGAGGGACGAGACTGGGCCTTAGACGACCCGCACGGGCAGGACATCGAGCGCGTTCGGGATATCCGCGACGAGATCGAGGGGCGCGTCCGAGACCTCTTCGACGAGTTCTTCGACGAGGCGTAGGCGGCTCCAGACCGAGGATACCTTCGGCTCGCGTCGTTGCTCGCGGCGGAAGTAGTCCCGGGCGGATTCGAACCTCAGTCACTCCGCTTCGCTCCGTTCCCTGCTTCGAACCCGTGGTCGGGACTATTCGTCCTCACTTCGTTCGGAGAATAGTCCCGGGCGGATTCGAACCGCCGTCAATGGCTGACTTCGGGCACCCGACGAGCGTCCTTGCCGGAACGCCCAACGGCCGCGTTTGCGTCACGAACGCGGACGGATTCCCTCCAAAGGCCATTATGATTGGCCACTACACCACGGGACTGCGACTCCGGCTAACCGGCGGGCACTCAAGTACGTTACTCTCCTCGGCGCCGGAGACCCCCCGACTACGCCCCTTCCTCGATCCGGTCGAACCGCTCCTCGAAGTTCTCCCGACAGGAGCCGCAACAGAAGTGGTACAGCGTCCCGTCGATCCGGGCCGACTCCCCCTCGGCGGTGACGGTGTTGCCGCACTCGACGCAGTCGACCGCGAGGTCCGCGTCGCCGACCGCGGGCGACCACTCGTGGGCGTCGAGCGGCCGCACCGACAGCTCGGTCACGGTCTCTAACCCGACCGCGTCGTCGACGAGGTCGCGGGCGGTCCCCTCCTCGACGCGCGCGACGACCGTCACCTCGCCGTCGGCGGTGAGGAACGCGTGTTCGACGCGCTCGTGGCCCGCGACCGCCTCGTGGACGCGGTCGGCGTGCGCGGGCGCGACGGAAAGCGTCGCGAGGACTCGCAGCCCGTCGGAGAGCGCGTCGCCGTCGATCCGGAGCGTGAACCCCTCGATCACCCCTATCTCGCGGAGCCGGTCGACGCGGTCCGACACCGCGGGCGCCGACAGGTCCACGCGCTCGGCGATGTCGCTGTACGGGCGCCTGGCGTCGGCCAGCAGCAGCCGGATGATCTCTCGGTCCGTCTCGTCGAGCGTGCGCATGGCCGGGCGTTCGACCGGCGCGGGCAAAAGGCGTCCGGGCGTCGGGCGTCCGGGAAACCGGTCGGCCTCGGGGGCGACGGAAAGGCAATTGTGCCCGCGGCGCCAACGGCTGCCCATGACGACGATAGACATCGACGGTATGTCGTGTACGGGCTGCGAGGACAACGTGACCGACGCGCTCGGCGAGCTGCCGGAAGTCGAGTCCGCGAGCGCCGACCACGAGGCGGGCACCGCGACCGTCGAGGGCGACGCCGACCTCGACGCGGTCGTGGCCGCGATCGAGGACGCCGGCTACGAGGCGTCGACGTAGGCGGCCAGCGCGAACCGAGAGCGGAGGCGACTGAACGGCGGTCGGAGGAACCGGTCGCGGCCGGGACGGATCAGGCCCGGTCGTCGCTCTGACCATCCATCCCGTCCGCGTCGTCGTCGGTCGAGCGGGCGTCAGTCCCCCAGACGTCCGCTTCCTCCGGCACGTCGACGCCGGCGTCGTCGGTCCCGCCGTCCGGCGAGTCGCCGTCCTCGGACGGGGGCGAGGCGGTCGCGGCCGAGCCCGTGCCCTCCGGCGCGGTCGCCCCCGAATCTGCGCCGCCGCCGACCTCCGCACCGTCGGCAGTCTCCTCGTCGGCGGCGCTGCCCGGCGCGGGCGGGCGGTAGGTGTAGATGAACTCCCCGGAAACGGCGTGGAAGGCCCCCGTCTCGGGGTCCTTCACGACGCCGGTGTCGTTGTCTATCGCGAAGTCGACGAGGTCCCGGAGCGAACCCGCCTCGGCGGTGGGGCGCTCGTGAACGGATCCCGGGAGCCGGAACGTCGTGATCCACTCGTCGAACTCCGAGCGGTCGTCGCGGTACGAGAGATACTCGCGCTCCGCGGGCGTGAGCGCGAGGTCGTACTCCCGGGTCGCGTAGCCGATCCCGCCGGCGCCGACGAGGCCGACGAACAGGAGGAGCGGGCCGCCGAACGACCGGAGCACGCCGTACTCCCGCTCGACGGTCTCCGACACGGTCCGCTCCGTTGTGGCGGACTGGACGCCGGGATCGGAGACGGAGTAGGTGGCGCCGTCGTGGGATATCGTCATGTCGAGCGTCTGCGTCGACGTCGTGGGGACGCCACCGATCGACCCGTCGACGGCGACCTCGGTCCTGACGAACGTCTCTGTCTGTCCGGGCGAGGCGCCGAGCCCCTCTTCGATCGCCGCCACTCGCCCGTCGATCGCGGTGCTGTTGAGCGTGAACGAGGCGTTCACGGGCTCGCCGGGGGCGACGTTCGAGACGGTCTCCGACGCGAGCGGCTCCGTCTCGCGCCAGTAGACGGTCCCCTGCTCACCGACGTTGCGAATCACGAGGGCGGAAGCCAGTTCGACGGTCACGTTCTCGGCGGTCGACGCCGCGTAGCTCGTCGCCACGCTCACGTCGAGTTCGGGAGCGATCCGCGTGAAGTACGTGCTTCGCTCGTCGAGCACCGCGCCGGTCTCGAAGACGGCGTTCGGCTCCGTCACGGTCGCGCTGTGCCGGTACTCGCTTTCGACGGTGAGCGAGGAGACCGTCCGCGTCTGCGTCTCCGTGCCGGGATCGACGTGCGTCGTGTACGCGAGCCCCGCGCCGACCGCGACCAGGAGGAGGCAGACGACGAGTATCGCCGTGGACTGTGCGTTCAAAACGGCGCGGAGTCGGAGACGGGTTTCGTTTGGGTCTGAAGCCATGGTCACCTGTAGAACTCGCGGAGGAGTCGCCTGTGGAGGGGGGGCCGCTCGCGGGAGTCGCGCGACCGGATCCGGGCGGGCTCGCCGCGCAACAGCACCAACCCGATTCCGACGATACCGCCGCCGAGAAGCCCGTTTATCGCGACGAGCGGCGCCCAGGGGTGGACCCCGTACAGCTCGTCGACGATACCGGGCGGCAACACGGCGAGGTAGCGGTGTTCGACGACGAAGAGCCGGTAGTACCCGGTCTCGTCGGGCGCGGACAGCGTCACCGTCGTCGACGCCTCGCCGCGACTGCCGACCGAGAGCCGCTGCGGGTCGACGTCGACGCCCGGGCTGGCCGGCGTGACGTACGCGTACACGGGGACGAGCCCCGAGTTGGGGACGACGTACTCGATCTCCTGGCTCGTGCCGCGCTCGATGACGGTCGGGTTCTCGGACTCGAACTCGGCGCTCACGACGCCGTACTCCTGTGTCCCGGCGGGGACGACCATCGCGGCCGTCGCCGTCGCCATCAGCACCAGCGCCAACACGCCGAGGATCGCCAGCATGGAGGTGCCGTCGTCGCGGGAGCGGTCGCGCGAGCCGCGGTCGCGCGTGCCGGCGTGGAGGTACCAGTCGACCGCGTACGCGACCATCGACAGCCCGAAGACGATGTATGCCAGCCCCTGCGTTCCCAGGAACGCTCGAGCACCGAACGTGACCGCCAACCGCGTCTGGACGGCGCCGAGCGCGGACTGGAAGCCCATGGCGGCGGTACCCAGATGAGGGATCACGACGACGCCACCGCCGATCTGGAGCGCCTTCGCGACGATCTGCGCGTCCTGAACGACCGGCTCACCCCCGTCCTGATCGGTGAAGGGGTTGTTGTCCCCGCGGGTGATGTACCCGCGTTCGGTCTCCTCGACGACTCGGTGGGTCGTGAGGCCGCCGCCCTGGATCTCTTGAGCCTCGAAGGTCACGACGTCCCCCGGCCTGATATCGCCCGCGATCTGGGCCGGGATCGCCACGAACCCGTCGCCCGGGTCGAGCGTCGGCTGCATGCTCCCCGTCTCGACGTAGCTGAGGAGGATCGGTTGGCCGAGGAACTGCCCGACGACGAGCGAGAGGACGACCAGCACCGCGGCCACCTGGAGGGCCACGGACAGCGTTCGTTTGATGGACATTGTGTCGGACTCGAGCGGGACGGGCTCGCGGACGACCGTCGGAATCGGGTTCCTGTCGCGCGAGCGTCAGGTAGCCGTCGATCGCTGAAGGGCGGCGTGTCCTAATAAGTTCGTGGGTGGAGGCGAGTCCGGACGGTTGCGGACGGCCCTAGCCGTCGAAGGCGCCGCCCGCGAGCAGCGCGAACGGGGCGATGAAGCCGAGACAGAACCCGAGGAAGTGGACGTAGAGGTTCACGACGCTCCCCCCGCCGGCGGGGTTCGACGGGAAGCCGACCACGGGGTACCCGACCGCCACCACCGCGCCGACGGCAAGCAGGTCGCCGTAGCCGGGGCGCGACGCGACCGATTTCGCGTGTGTCCGGATCGGGCGCGGGAACCGCACCCCGCTGCCGGCCGCGTACAGCACCGCGAGGAGCGCGCCCGCGAGGCCGATCGCCGGCCCCGCGAGCCCGATTCCCTCCGTCGAGACGGGGAGCGCGAGGAGCGCGATCCATCCGACGAGCGCGAAGAAGACCGCCGGCAGCGCGGCGACGGAGGCCGCGGGCGCGAACTGCTCGCGGGCGTAACAGTACCACAGGATCGGGAGCAGTCCCGCGAGCGCCATGTTGACGCCGGAGAAGCCGAACCCGATCGCGTCCCGCGGGACGGCGAGGTTCAGCGCGGACAGCGCGAACGGAAACGCGCCGAGGTAGGTGACGAACGCCGTGAAAAAGAGGCGGCGGCGCCCGCTCAGGACCGCGAGCGCGTAGCCGACGCCGGCGAGGAGCCCGTACCCGACGAGGTTCCCGAGGAGGTGGTCGGCGCCGAGGTGGACGTAGTGTGCCGTGAACGCCGACGGCAGCGTCGGGTCGGTGTACGCGAACGCGAGCGAGCGCCGGGTCGCTTCCGGCAGCGTGAACACCGCGAGCAGGACCGCCGGCACCGCGAGCAGCGCGAGCAGGTCGACCGCGCGGACGCTCGCGAACAGCTCCCGGCGGAACGCGCGGTCCGCGCGCCGGTCGGCGGCGTTGGCAGCGCGGTCCCCCCCGTCGGTCGCGGACGTCATCACGGGTCCGAGGTCGGCGACCAGCGGTTAAGAACTGTCGGCGCGCGACTCACCGCCGCAAAATCGATGCCCGAGAGGGCGGTCCGGACGAGAGCCACCCCCGCCGACCGACCAGTCATCGCGGCATCCGCCGGACGAGCGCGAGGGTGGCAAGAGAGATTATCATGAGCGCGAGCGGACCGGCGAGGTCGGCCGGATCGATCCCGAACGGCTCTTCCGAGGGCCCGGTAACAGTGGCGGACTCGTCAGTGCCGACATTCGACTCGTCGCCCGATCCCCCCGCGTCGTCGCTCGCTGGGTCGCCGACGAGCAGGGTGCCGACCCGAGTCCCGTCGACCGCGAGGTCGTAGGCGCCGGCGGTCTCGAAGGTCGCGTCGAACGCGACCGTCGCCGTCTCGTTCGGCGCGAGCGTCACCGTCTCGTTCGCGATCGGGGTGCCGTTCGCCGTCAGCGTCACCGTGCGCTCGCCGGGCGCGCCGCCCCCGTTCCGCAGGGTCGTCCGGACCGTGACGTTCTCGCCGGGGTCGACCGCCCCGGGCGCGACCGTCGCCTCGGTCACGTCGTACCGGGGGGCGTGCGCCGCGACCGCGAACGTCGAGGACGGTTCGGTCGTCGCGCGGAAGTGGACGCGGTCCTCGGGGAGCCCGAGGATATCGACGACCGCCTCGTCGACGACCGCCACGGGCTTCGCCTCCCAGTCGCCCGCGTCCGTCCGCCGGTAGAGCGCCACGTCCTCGGGGTCGGTCCCGGTCGCGTTGAGGTACGCCGGGTCCGCGCTGAAGCGGATCGTCATCGCGTCGACCGCGTCGGGTGCGAAGTCGTAGTCGAGCGAGAGGTACCCGACCGGGCGGGGACGCGTCGGCGCGGTCAGCGCGCTCCCGTTCGCGAAGGGGTCCGAGCTCCCCGCGGCGTCCAGTTCGACGCGCTCGGTCCGGACGCCCATCAGGTCGATCCCCTCGAGGGTGACGTTCTCGCCGTCGATTTCCATGCCGTCGGCCAGGAACCGGACCTCCTCGCCGGACTCGATACCGCTCGCGACGAACCCGCGGCGGTCCGCGCTCGGGGAGACGACCGTCGTAGTCGGGCCGCCGTCGCCGATTTGCTGGGTCGACGCGCCCATCGCTTGGGTCGTCACCTTGTCCGGCTCCGCGATCTTCGCCTCGATCGAGAACTCGTCGGCGCCCAGCTGCGTCCCGGCGGCCTTCCCGCGCGTGTCGAGCGCGAGGCCGACCGCGACCGTCTCGTTCGGCGCGAGCGTGACGTTGTTCGCCTCGCCCTCGATCGAGTCGCCGTCGGCGACGAAGGTGACGTTCTCGCTCGCGTACTCGATCCAGACGTGCGCGTACTCGTCAGCCGTGTACGTGATCGTGAACACGTCGTCGATCGTCCCGGTCGCCCCGACGTTGACGCCCTCGAAGGAGGGGTCCTTGATGTTCGGGTTCGACGCCGAGACGTCGATCGCGATCTCGTCGTCGTCATTTAAATACGCGTACCGCCCGTTCGGGCCGTCGGCCGGCTGGATCGCGAGGTCGCCGTCGGCGACGGTGTCCGCGTCGCCGTCGATCACCGCCGCACCCGTGGCGAACGCGAGCGACCCTGCGGCTACGAGGAGGAGGGCGAGGGTCAGGGTGCGGCGGGCGGTGGGCATCGGTGGTTATTCTACAGTATATACTCTACTAGCTTGGTTATGCTGTATCTGAAAACGTTCTGGCTCAGATTGAAGCCGATGAGTCAGTCGAATACACTATTTGACTCCGGATATTTTGATAAGCCTCTCATGGATTAATTCCCGTTCGCCTGTAAGCTGTTTCCGTCCTTGCGGCGTGAGTTAGGGTTGTTCGCTGGGGTAACGCTATTGTCGTCGTTGACGCCCCCGCCGATACTGTCCTTGGCAACGATAGTGATCGAATCGAGAAGCGTATCACCGGCGGAGATGTCGGCCTCGAGGACGCCGTCGTTCGCGGGGCGCGGGTGGCGCTCGTCAGTCGCCTCTGCTGCGTCGCCGTCCCTAGTGTCGATGCGGACCCCGATCGGAACGTCCTCGCCGACTTCGAGGCCAACCGTCCCGCCGTTGGCGAGGCTGAAGACACCGTTTCCGCGAGGCACGTACGTTGCGGGAGGATTATCCTGACCGGATTTGACGTGTTCCCGCCCGATAATGAACGTGACAGCCTCGGTGTACTCACCGGTCTTGTCGATCCGGAATCCGACCTTTTGCGTCCCCTGGTTCCGGACGACGAATATGTCCTCAACACGGGTTAGCGCGTCGTCGTTCACCCTGTCGAGGTGAACCGCGAGCTGCCCGTTCTCCGTTCGCGCGTAATCTCCATTCGGACCTGAAGCCGGCTCTAACCCCAGGTACGCCTGCTCATCCCCAGCCACGTTCACCGATACAGTTCGGTCAGCGCCCACGCTGGTGAACGCGCCGGTGCCGACCGCCGCGGAGGTGCCTGTCGCCGCCACGCCGAGCGTGGCGAGGAGTTTTCGTCGGTTCATATTCGGTCCTTTTATTGAAGCCCACCGGCGGAGTCGAACCGCTAAGGCGTCCCCCCGATCAAGCGGAGGGGTTGCCTCGCACCGGCGTGGGTGAATGAAGACCCGACACGGCGAGTGAGCTACTCGTCCGGTCGAGTTCTATACGTTGTCTTTACGCTCAATTTGGTAGACGAAGCCGCCGCTAAACTCCACCTCGTTCAGATCACCACCTGCGTTCCACGAATCGGCAACTCGCGGCGAATTAATCACGCTCTCCCGCTCACTCGAAGAGACGAAGTACTGCTCAGTGATCAGGCCCGCCGAGCCCACTTCGTTCGGGGCGTCTTCGTCATCGGTCACCACGACAGGGTATCGCTTGAGTGTAACGGTGTGCGAGAGGCTATTGCTGACTCCGCTGCCAGGATCAACTGTTCCAACGGTTACGTCGTGATCAGACCCTGCGCTGGAGTCGCCAGCGATCGGGAAGAACACGTCCCAGTCGCTGTCTCCATCAGTATCAACCTCGGAGTTACGATTCTGCTGGTGGAAATCGGTACCACCGGGTTCCTCTTCAGTGTAGAGGGGCAGGTCTTCCTCAATCTCGTTGTTGGTGCCGACAAGACTAATCCCTCGTGCCGCCGGATCCGCGCCGACCTCCTGACCGGCCTCCCCGTCATCCCCACCTTGATCCCACGCGGAGATGCCGATACCGCCCCAGTCGTTGTTCCGGGTCTTAATATTCTTGACTGTGATGTTCCGACAGTTCGTGAGGAATAGCCCGGTTCCGCTCGTTGAAGATGCGTTCGGGTTCTCCCCGTCGGCCGTAACGTTTGCGAGCACCGCATCAGTTACGCCGTTGAGATCGACTTCGGAGAGTGACGATCCCTTGACGGTGACGTTCCTCACTTCGAGCCCTGTCACGCCGTAAATTTTCAGGCCGAAATAACCACTCGGATATCCTCCCCCGGTACTGACGGGGCCCTTGAGCGTGAAGTCCCTCAACGTGACATCCTCGGCGCCGGCTTCAATCTCAAGACCGTATCGGTTGGAGAACTGACTATCGTCACTCGCGTCGATGGTGACCTCTCCTTCCCCGGCACCACGTAGAGTAAGGCCACTCGCACTGCCCGGGATCACCGGCCGTTCTTCGTACGTTCCGGGCTGGACGATGATGTCGGTCCCGTCGGCGCTGTCGATGGCGCTCTGGATTGAGCTGAAGTCTCCGGTGTCCCCGTCCTGACTAACGACCAGCGCTTGGTCACCATCCGGACCGACGGATCCGGAATTCTCGGGCTTGTTAACGTCGGCCCGGATCGTCGCCGTGATGGTGTCGGAGCCGGTCGAGACGCTTTCGGTATCAACGTGGACACCGACCTTCGCGCCCTCGCCCGGGCTGAGGGTAAGCACGCTGTTCGAACTATCGTTCAGTTCCGTCGCCCGCGAATCGTTCGGGTAGAAGTAGAGGTTATTATCGTCAAACTTCGACCCACCGGAGAGCCTCGACCAGACGTAGATCGTCTGAGTACCCTGATTTGAGATCCGGAACACGTCGTCGAAATTGTACACGGAATCCTGGCCGACACCGCTACCGCTGTTGCCGCTCCCGGAGAAGTCCAGTCCGATCTGGTTAGACGATCCCTGGGTGGCGAACTGCCCGTTCGCGGTGTTCGAGGGCTTGATCGACAGGTACGCGTTGTTCTCGTTCGCCACCCGGACGGATACATCCCGAGTGGCTTCGGCTGTCGAGAACGCCCCGGTACCGACTGCGGCGCCCCCAGCAGCAGCGAACGATCCCATTCCGATGATGAGGTTGCGTCGTTTCATATGATTAGTTACCCGGCGTCCCGTCATTTTCGGCGACGAACGTCACTGAACCGCTGAAGCTGTTGGCCGATTCCCCGACCGCGTCGACGACTAGGTGGAGGTAGATGTCCTCGCCCGTGCCGAGGGTGTACGGACGCACGCTGCCGGCGTTCCCGCCGTCGAAGGCGAGCTGCGAGCTCGCGCCGGTCGTACTCCCGAATCTGGAATCGAACGTCGGGAACCCGCTCGCCTCGATGGTCACGAAGTCGCTCCCCGCGCCCAGGTTCTCAATATTGACCCAGAAGTTCACACTCTGAGTGCCCTGGTTCTTGACCCGCAGCAGGTCGTTGATCCGCGTCGTCGCGTCGGGATTGAATCCGTTCCCGTCAACGTTCGAGTTGCTGCTGCTGAAATCGAGGCTGACCTCTTTGCTGTTTACTTCCACGAAATCCGAGTTGGGACTGCTACTAACCGGTTCTAACCCGAGATACGCGCTCTTGTCACCGGCAACATTTACTTCGACTGTACGCTCCGCTGTCACACTTGTGAACGCCCCCGTACCTACTGCAGCTGCACTCCCTACAGCCAGTGCACCGAGACCAGTAATGAATTTTCGTCGGTTTGCCATTATTATCGTTGACCTCGTGTTGACCGATACGACCCACGGGCCGCCAACGCGGGACATCCCGCGTCACCCGGGGTCGCTCTACGACACCCATGGGGTCTATCCCATATCGTTATGAATTTCCAGAACCAGTTCCGGGCGGAGCTGAACCCCCGGCCGGCCGGTTCTGCCCCCGCTTGAATCCCGATTCGGTCGGTTCAGGCCCGACCTGAGACCCCTCTCGGGGACCGTTCAGGCTCGCCCTGAAGCGGCAATCGTTCCTGTTGAGATGCTATCTGATGTGATAGGATCCAATAAATAGAAAAAAACGGCTGTGAATGTAACTCGAATAAATGCGTTTATTCGGGTTTATAGGCCTTGAAACAGTTGTATAGCCGATCTTCAGGACCGGCTGTTAGAACGGAGAGAAAGTTTA
The DNA here is from genome assembly GCF_005435015.1 of Halorubrum sp. SP9. NCBI lineage: Archaea > Methanobacteriati > Methanobacteriota > Halobacteria > Halobacteriales > Haloferacaceae > Halorubrum > Halorubrum sp. SP9. Next base: position 95,321 of record NZ_SGXU01000007.1, on the reverse strand, counting down.
CCAGATTATCATAACCACTGGATTTATGTTGGCGTGTTCATATATGTCTGACAGAAATGGCGTCGGTACAGCAGATTGACGGGGAGGGGGCAGAACCGGCGACGGAGGTGTCCGAGGACGAGCTGTTCGACGTGCTGGCGAACCAGCGGCGGCGGTTCGCGGTTCACCTGCTGAAGCGGGAGGAGAAGGAGCGGTTCGAGATCGGCGACATGGCCGAGCAGATCGCGGCGTGGGAGAACGGGATCGACACGGCCGAGATCACCGGCAACGAGCGCAAGCGCGTGTACACCGCGCTCCAGCAGTCCCACCTGCCGAAGATGGACGACGCGGGCGTCGTCGAGTTCAACAAGGACCGGGGGATCGTCGAGCCCACGGAAGCGATCCAGAACGTCGACCTCTACATGGACGTCGTCGAGGGGAAGGAGATCCCGTGGAGCACCTACTACCTGGGGCTCTCGGGCGTCGCCACCGCGCTCACCGGCGCGGTGGCGCTGGACGCGTGGCCGTTCGTCCTCCTTCCCGACATGGCGTGGACGGTCGCCATCGTCGTGGCGTTCGCGTTCTCCGCGATCACGCACAAGTACTACACCGCGGAGATGAAGGTCGGCGAACCCGAGGAACCCCCGGAACTGAGGTAAGGCGAGCGGTTTCAAGCGGCGCTTTCTGCGGTTCCGGCGCCGCATAACCTTACGGTCGGGACGCGTTGGATCGAGTGAACGGACTGTGCGAACTCATCGCAAATGAAACGACGGAACTTCGTCCTACTGCTCGGCGGTGCGAGCTCCGGCGCGATGAGCGTCGGGACCGGCGCGTTCAGCAGCGTCTCGGCCGAGCGGGAGGTGTCGGTGAACGTCGTGGAAGACGAGAACGCGTATCTGGGGCTTGACGGGGATATTGAAAATGGAGTCGTACGAATCAAGAACCAGTTCGCCGGAACACTCGACCTAACCGTCACCGCGAAACTCGAATCAACGACTGGAGCGGTTGTGGTCGAAGCAGACGGCGGTGATATTCAGGTCGAGATCGAGGGAGAGGCGGACGAAGGCGACGAGGAAGGTAGCGAGGATGACGGGGAGTCGGACGCCGACAACCGTGCCGACATTACGATAGGCACAGGGAATTCCGCCGACGTGACCGCCGAGTGCGACGGAGGTGGAAGGCTGGACCTCGCACTCACCTTCTTGGGCAGGGTCGTAGACACCGGAACGACGGTAAATAAGACACGGACGTTTACGGTCAGGTGCGACGAGGACGACGACAGCGGCGAATCGAACGAGAACGTGAGTGAGCACGTCGAGAGAGTGAAATTCGCCGGGGGCGGCAAGAAGGTCCGTATCCTCACGACCGAGAACGGAGGCGGGGGCAACGGGATGGAAGGGGTCGTCGATGCGAAGCTGTACTGCGGTGACGGAGGAGAGAGTGTAAGCGAGGACTTCGAAGAGGTCCATGTAAACACGAAGCTGTGGATCGACGATTTCGAAGATGATTATCTCGAGGAGCCGATCGCCGGAGTTGGGATTGACGGACTCGGCATCTTCAAGAATCCAGATCCCGGAGCAGGGAACATCGTCAGTAACGCCGAGGACTATCCGTTCTAAGGTTCGTATCACTCTGTGATCGTCCATCCGAACAGTGGTATACAGTTCACACATAGCGAACGCTATGCCCACCATCTCCGCTCGCGTCCCCGACGACCTCGAAGCCGAACTCGAGGCATACCTCGAATCGGAACGGCTCGACCGGAGCACGGCGGTCAGAAAACTTCTCTCTGAGGGGCTCGACGAGTGGCGCCGAGAACGCGCGCTCGACCGGTTCACGGAGGGCGAGGTCTCGCTCGCGGGGGCCGCCGACCCCGCTGACCTGTCGGTTTGGGAGTTCGCGCGGCTCGTCGAGGAGTCTGACCACCCGTGGGTATCGGGCGACCACCTAGAAGCCGACCTCGACGACCTGTGACCTGGGTCTTCAACGCGACCGCGCTGATCTACCTTACGGAGGCGGAACGGCTGAGCGTCGTCGAGACGGTTTCGGATCCCCGGCTCGTCCCCGAACTGGTGTACCGCGAGGTCGTGACCGAGGGGATCGAGGCGGGCTACGACGACGCGCGCCGAATCGAGCGGGCGGTCGAAGACGGGTACATCGACGACTCCGCGGTCGCGACGCAGCTGGACCGTCACTCGGGACTGAGCGACGCCAATGTCGCGATGCTCGCGTGTGCCGACGCGCGCGCGATGGGGTCGCGGTGATGGACGAGGCCGCGTGGCGTTCGGCGGCCGCGGTCGAGGGCGTCGAGACGCGCGGGATCGCGTATATTGTCCTCGCCGGCGCGAGGGACGGGGGGCTGTCGAACGAAAAAGGGCGTGAGACCATCGACGCGATGATCGATCACGGCTGGTACGTGGCGCCCGACGTGTACACGAGGATCGTCGGAAAGTTGGAGTCGTTCGAGTAACGACTATTACGGCTCGTGAGAGAGTCCTCGGTATGGCATCGCCGCTCCCGCTATCGGAGGAGGAAAAGGAACGAATGCGGCGCGGCCGAGTCAGCTCCGGGATCGCGACCGACGAGGCGGACATCGACGAGATACTCTACGGCTGAGTTCGGGCGTCGATCTACTCCTCGCTGTTATCTTCCCCGTCGGTCTCACCTTCGGCCCGCAACGTCTCGTCCGCGAACTCCCGGATTCGCTTCTTCTCCTCGGCGCTCACGTCGACCGCCTGCGCGCTCTCGATCTGGCCGTTTACAACCGCGTTCTGCTGTGGGCCCCACACCTCCGGCGGCTGCGTTTTAATATACTCGGCCCACCGGATCACCTGCTCGTAGCGGGGCGGTCGCTCGGGACCGCCGTCGTCACTTCCGGCCGAGCCCTCCTCAGGCGTTCGTGAGTCGCCCATAGCGGTCTTCGACGTCGAGTCGTTCGACCTAGATTTCGAGCCGGTCGCGGGAAAGCATTGCTTCGAAACCGCTCCGTCCCGGGTCAGAACAGCCCGGGGACGAGGACGTAGCTCAGGAGCATTCCGAACAGTCCGGCGAACAGCGCGAACAGGGCCATCGGAACGATCGCCTTGCGGAGCAGGTCGCCCTCGCGGCCGGTGATGCCGACGACGCCGCAGATGGCGGCGACGTTGAGCACCGAGACCATGTTGCCGAGGCCGCCGCCGACGTTCTGGAGGCTGACGACGATCGTCCGGGAGAGGCCGACCGTCTCGGCGGCGTTGTACTGGAGCACGCTGAAGAGGATGTTCGAGGAGGTGTTGCTCCCGGTCATGAAGGAGCCGATGGCGCCGATCCACGGCGAGATCATCGGGAGCAGGCCGCCCGCACCGATCGCGAGCGCCCGGCTGAGCGCCTCCATCATGCCGAGGAGGTCCGCGGTGTTCGTCTGCGACTGGATCATCACCTGCGTCATCGACACCGCGATGATCAGCGTGAGCGCGGCGGGCGCGACCTGCTCGACCGAGCGCCGCCACGCGGCCCCCATCTCGTCGGTGTCCATCCTGTGGATGAGCCCCGTGAGGACGGCGATGGGGATGAACGGCATCGTCCCCGGGAGGTAGAGGTACTGGAGCGTGTAGCCGAGCTCCGTGCCGAGGATCGAGTCGACGCTGACCGAGAAGCTCTGGATCCACGCGAGCACCTCGGTGCCGGCGACGGTGAGGTTCGGCCACCGCGTGACGAGCAGCGCGACCGCGACGAGCAGGTACGGCGTCCACGCCAGCAGCACCGACATCTCCTTTTGCGGCTGGTCGCGGGAGATCTCGTCGAGGTCGAGCCCGCCGAGCCAGGTGTCGCTCCACGTCGAGTCGCTCGGGAAGTCCCACTCGCGGTCGGGGACGAGGACGTCGTTGTTCGCGAGCAGGAGCCCGACGCCGAGGACGACGAAGCCGGCCGCGATGTCGGGGAGCGCGGGGCCGACGAACCACGCGATCGCCAGCTGTGTCCCGCCGGTGACGGCGCCGAGCAGGAGCGCGAACGGGGCGATGGGGAGCGTGTCGCGGACGGCGCCGCCGACGCTCCGGCCGCCGTCGGCGTCGCCGAACCAGTACGTCAGGAAGAACACGCCGAGGAGGCCCCAGAACACGTACGTCACCCCCGTGACGACCCCGGACCACGCGGAGACCATCGAGAGGAACTCGGCGACGCTCACCGAGCCCGACAGCGCCGGTTCGATGACGGCGCCGGTCCCGCCGATGACCGGCGTCCCGGCCGCGCCGAACGGCGGGTTCGGCGCGTTGAAGAACAGGCCGAACACCGCGGCGGCCAGCGGCGGGAAGCCGAGCCCGATGAACAGCGGCGCGGCGAGCGCGCCGGGCGTCCCGAACCCGGCCGCGCCCTCGATGATCGTCATGAAGCCGAGCCCGATAAGCAGCACCTGGATGCGCCTGTCCTCCTCGATCTGCCCGAAGTACCACCGGATGGTGGCGATGGCGCCGCTTCCCTCGAGGTAGTTCATCAGGAGGATGGCGCCGAAGACGATGAGGATGATGTCGACCGCCTGAAACGCGCCGTAGACGGCCGACGCGACCAGCCAGTCGAGTTCCATGCCCCAGTACGTGATCCCGATCCCGGTCGCGAGCAGCCACCCGACCCCCATCGCCCGGGCGGCCGACCACCTGAGTCCGGCGAGCAGGACGAACGCGACCGCGATCGGGATGACACCGACGAACGCTAGCGTGAGGACGTTTGTCATGGTTGTGTCAATTGACCGTATATTGGCGTCCCGCAACGAAGCATATGTAATTTTCTTTTTTGACGATATTACCCGCACGGATCGATGACGCGATAGCGCGATCCGTCACTGACGTCGCGGACCGCGCGGCGGCCCGCCCGTTCAGCGCGGTCTCTCGGCGCGTGGCGGGAGGACCGGTGGCGCTCCGGCGCCGAGGGAGCCGCCGCCATCGGCTTCAGGTGGGCTTATATGCCTCCCGGCCGGAGCCGCGGCCATGGACGACCACTCGCACGAGCCCGATCCGGACAAGCGCGTGACCGCCCCGATGCAGGAGTTCGGCAGTCGCGAGGTCGGTATCGGCGCGGCCGTCACGCTCGTCGGCCTGCTGATCGCGTACGCGATCCCGTTCCTCGCGACCTTCTGAGCGCAGCGTTCGCTGCGTGTGAAATAGTTCCCGACGCGGTGTAGCGGTGCGACTACCGCGGGTACCAGGCGAGCGGGTGGTCCGCGGTGAGCTCCAGGGAGACGGGCTCGTCGAGGTCGAACTCCTCGACGTGGTTGTGGAGGCAGTGGACCGCCTCGCCGGAGTCGAGCTCGACCCGGTAGACGAACGAGGGGCCGACGTACTGCCGCGAGGTGACGACGCCGTCTGCGAGGTCGGGGCTCGCCGGCGTCGCGCGGAGGTCGTCGGGGCGCACGAGGACGTCGACGGGCGCGCCGTCGTAGACGGTGTCGTACCCCTCCAGCGTCACCGCGTCGAAGCGGCCGATCCCGGTGTCGACCTTCCCGTCGCGGAGCTCGCCCTCCAGGAACGACGCCCGCCCGAGGAAGGAGGCGACGAACTTCGACTCGGGGCGCTCGAAGACTGACTCGGGGCGGCCGACCTGCTCGATCGTCCCGTCGTTCATCACGGCGACGCGGTCGGAGATGGAGAGCGCCTCCTCCTGGTCGTGGGTGACCGAGACCGCGGTGACGCCCGCCTCCTTCAGGATACGGCGCACCTCCTCGCGCATCTCCACGCGGAGCCGCACGTCAAGGTTCGAGAACGGCTCGTCTAAGAGGAGCACCTCGGGCTCGGGCGCGAGCGAGCGGGCGAGCGCGACGCGCTGCTTCTGGCCGCCGGAGAGCTGGTCGGGCGTCTTCCCGCCGTGGTCGACCATCTCGACCAGTTCGAGCAGTTCGTCGACGCGCGCCTCGCTCTCGGCGGCGTCGGCGTCGGTCAGGCCGAACGCGATGTTCTCGCGGACGGTGAGGTGGGGGAACAGCGCGAAGTTCTGGAAGACGATGCCCACGTCGCGCTGCTCGGGCGGGACGAACGCCCCGTCGCCGGCGACCACCTCGTCACCGAGGGCGATCCGACCCTCGGTCGGCTCCTCGAGGCCCGCGATGGTTCGGAGCGTCGTCGTCTTGCCGCACCCGGAGGGGCCGAGGAACGTCAGCAGTTCGCCGGACCGGACGTCGAGCGAGACGTCGTCGACGGCGGTCTCGGGGCCGAACGCCTTCGTAACGGCAGACAGCGACAACACCGGGTCTCCGGGCGACGAGCCCGCGTCGTCGGAAGCGGTGTCCGTTCGATGACCGCCCGTCGCGTCGTCCGACTCGACCGAGCGCGTCGTGCCGACTGGTTCCGTGGATGCCATCGATGAGGGGCGGGCGCCGGGCGACCGGCGTCCCGCGGTTGCCGTCACATACTTTAGGAGCACCTAAAAGCGTATCGCTCGCTCTCGCGCCGCCGAAGTCGGGAGAACGCGAGAGCCGATCACGGCCAGGCGGGGCCCGTCCGTCGCTTCGCGACGGTTCAGGACAATTCCCGATCGATAACGTCGCGGTGGTCGCGGACCGCGTCGGCCGGGAGCGCGACCGACTCGTCACCGACCGCGAGCGAGAGCGTCCCGTCGGTCGTCACCTCGCCGACCCGGAAGACGGGGAGGTCGCCCGCCGCGGCCGCGACCGCCTCGGGGTCGGTCGTCTGGACGAGGAGGCGTCCGGGCGTCTCGTCGAAGGCCGCGACGCGGTCGGGAAGCGTCGCGTCGACGCCGGCGTCGCCGGTCACCAGCTCCGCGAGCGCGACCGCGAGCCCGCCCTCGCTCACGTCGTGAGCGGCGAGCGTCGACTCGTGGCGGGCGGCCGCCGCCAGCGACGCGACGAGGCCGCCGAGGTCGTCCGCGGCGCCGGACTCGTCCGGCAGCGTCGGGAACCGGTCGCTCCCGCCGGCGTGCGCGAGGTACTCGGAACCGCCGAGCGCGTCGCCGCCGGCGCCGACGAGCAGCAGTTCGGAGTCGGCCGCGCGCTCGCCGTCGAGCGCGGCCGGCGGCGCGTCGTAGCCCCGCGTCGTCCCCAGCACCGCGAGCGTCGGCGTCGGGGGGATCGGGCCCTCGACGCTGTCGTTATACAGCGAGACGTTACCGCCGACGACGGGCGCGTCGAGCGCGGCGCAGGCGTCCGCGAGCCCGTCGACGATCCCCTCGAACGCGCCGTACACGTCCGGCTTCTCGGGGTTGCCGCCGTTGAGGCAGTCGACCGCGGCGAGCGGGACCGCGCCGGTCGCGGCGAGGTTCGTCGCGTTCTCCAGCGCGACCGCGCGGGCGCCCTCGTACGGCGCGACCGCGGTCCACTTCGGGTTCGCGCCGGCGGCGAGCGCGAGGCCGACGCCGTCGCCGGGGTCGTCGCCCGCCTCGTCGGCTCCGGTCTCCGTTTCCGTCTCTCGGACCGCCAGCAGCGCGGCGTCGTCGCCCGGCTTCAGGGCCGTGCGCGTCCCGACCTCGTGGTCGTACTGCCGGTACACCCAGCGCTTGCTCGCGGTCGAGGGCGCTCCGAGGACGGCCGCGACCGCCTCGTCGAGCGGGGGCTCGTCGTCGGGGAGGTCGCGCTCGGGCGGGCTCGGGGGCTCGCTCTCGAGGTCGTTCATCGGGGCGCCGTCCGCGAGGAACTCGGCGGGCGCGTCGACGACGACCTCGCGGTCGCCCGCGCCGCCGTCGTCCTCGGCGTCGCGCGCGAACTCGCAGACGTAGTTCCCGTCGGTCACCTCGCCGATGACCGAGCAGCCGAGGTCGAACCGCTCCGCGAGCGCGGCGACGCGGTCGACGTCGTCGGGCGCGACCTCGTAGCACATCCGCTCTTGGCTCTCGGCGAGCAGGATCTCGGTGGGGTTCATGTTCGGCTCGCGCTGGTGGACGCGGTCGAGGTGGATCCGCGCGCCGAGCCCGCCCTTCGCGACGAGCTCCGAGGAGGCGCCGCCGAGCCCGGCCGCGCCGAGGTCGCGGGCCGAGCGGATCAGGTCCTCGTCCACGAGGGCCTCGTTACACTCGATCAGTCGCTTCTCGGCGTAGGGGTCGCCCACCTGTACCGCGGGGCGGTCCTCGGTCTCGGCGTCCTCCGCGAGGTCTTCCGAGGCGAAGGACGCGCCGCCGAGCCCGTCGCGGCCGGTGCCGTTGCCGACGAGGACCAGTTTGTTGCCCGGCTCGTTCGCGGTGGCCGTGACGAGCCGGTCCTCGTCCGTGACGCCGACGCAGGCGACGTTGACGAGGGGATTCCCCTCGTAGCCGGCGTGGAAGGCGACGCTGCCGCCGACCGTTGGGACGCCGATACAGTTGCCGTAGTGGGAGATGCCCTCGACGACGCCCTCGAAGAGGTACCGGGAGCGCTCGCGGTCGAAGCCGCCGAAGTACAGCGAGTCGAGGAGTCCGATCGGGTACGCGCCCATGCTCATCGTGTCGCGGACGATGCCGCCGACGCCGGTGGCCGCGCCGTCGAACGGGTCGACGAACGAGGGGTGGTTGTGGCTCTCGACGCCGAACGTGACGTAGGTGTCGCCGTAGTCGTCGGCGTCGCGCTCGGCCGCGGGACGGTCCGCCGCGTCGGGCTCCGGCAGCGCGAGGACCGCGGCGTCGTCGCCGGGACCGACCACGACCTGGTCGCCCTCGCTGTCGAACGCCGACAGCAAGGGCCGCGAGGAGCGGTACGCGCAGTGCTCGCTCCAGAGGTTCTCGAACAGCGCGGCCTCGGCCGCCGTCGGTTCCCGACCGAGCTCCGCGGTCACGAGCTCGCGGTCCGCATCGGACAGACTCATTCACTTACGTGGTTACCGAGCCGGTTCTAATGCTTTTCTATACGCACGTTCGTGTTGATACCTCGTCCGTGACCACACACGGATCGCGGTGCTGTGCGGTGGCGCGTGCCTGCGAGCGGCCGCCCTCGGCGGCCGCGAGGAGCACGCGCGAGGGAGTCGCGAGCGGTGCGGGCGACCGGAGGGAGCCCCAAGCGAGCGACGAGGCTGGGGAGGTGTGAGGCGCTGTGCGGTGCGGTCGGGTGGGACTCGAAGGGGCAGCCGTGAGGCGGGCGCAGACGACGCAAGCACCGCAGGGAGCGAACGAAGTGAGCGACCGAGGAGCACAGCGAGTGTGCGCCCGCCTCACGGCTGGGGCTTCGATGTTGTTCGTGTCGATCAGTTATTTATTACAACCACTGTCGTATCTCCTCCCGACTGAGGCTTTGGCGGTGTTCGCCGCCGATCCGCAACCGACAATTTATAACAGATCGACTCGCGCTCCCGCGACCAGTTATAGGAAAATCGTCACCGCGGCGAAGACGACCACCGTCCCCGCAACGCCGACTCCCACCGCCTTCGCGTTGAGCCGGACCGCCTTCTTGCGGTCCGCGGCGAGCGCCTCCTCGTTTTGGATCTCGTTCGCCCCGTCGCCCACGTCGAAGACGCCCATGCCGGCGAAGCCGATACAGAAGCGCTCGCGGTACTGTAACGCCCCCATCGCGGCGCCGTACAGCGGGAGCACGGAGGCGATCAGCGCCCACCGCGGCCACGCGAGCGCGACGACCGCCGCGACGTAGGCCGCGGCCGCCACCAGCGACCCGACGCCGAGGAGGAGCCGCCGTCGCTGTTGGGTCGGTCCGATGTTACACACGCCCGGTTGGTACTCCATACCACCGGAACGGGCGGGAGAAGCAAAGCCTCAACGGATCGGGGTCGAGGCGGACGGGAAGCGGGGACGGCCGCAACGATGGTTTATTACCGGCCGGCCTGAAGTCCGAGGCGAACACAGATGGGGGACCGCGACGAGGGTCGGCAGGCGCGGGACCTGCGCCGGTACGAGACGATCCTGGAGTCGCTCGACGACGCCGTCTACGCGATTCGATCCGACGGGACGATCGTCTACGTCAACGAGCGGTACGCGGAGATGAAAGGCGTCGACCGCGAGGAACTCCTCGGAACGGACATCTACGACTGGGTGAGCGAGGAGACCGCGGAGCGGGCGCGCCGGGAGCGCGCGGCGATGCGCGAGGAGGGCCGCGACGCCGGCGTGATCGAGTACGAGTTCGAGACCGAACACGGCGACTCGTTCCCCGCGGAGATGCGGTTCGGCCAAACCGACCGAACCGGCCAAACCGACCGAACCGGCCAAACCGACCGCACCGGCCAAACCGACCGAACCGGCCAAACCGACCGCACCGGCCGGGCCGACCTCGACGATCGAGATGAGCTCGGCCGGGTGGGCGTCATCCGGGACATCACCGAGCGGAAGCGCCGAGAGCGGGAGTTGGAGCGGCAGAACGAGCGGCTCGACGAGTTCGCGAGCATCGTCTCGCACGACCTCCGGAACCCGCTGGACGTGGCGCGGGGGCACCTCGACCTCGCCCGCGAGGAGGGCGACGCCGAACACCTCGACGCGGTCGCGCGGGCCCACGACCGCATGGCGACGCTCATCGACGACCTCCTGACGCTGGCGCGCGAGGGCGTCGACGTCGAGTCGCTCGAACCGGTCGACCTCGGCGCGGTCACCGAGGAGTGCTGGACGGGCGTCGACACCGCGGACGCGGCCCTGCGCGCGGAGGCGACGACGGCGGTCCGCGCCGACCGGAGCCGGCTCAAACAGCTGCTCGAGAACCTCCTGCGGAACGCCGTCTCGCACGGGGGCTCGGCGGTCACCGTCACCGTCGGTGACCTCGAGGACGGGTTCTACGTCGCGGACGACGGCCCGGGGATTCCCGAGGACGAACGCGAGGAGGTCCTCGAAGCCGGCCACACGACGGACCCGGACGGGACGGGATTCGGCCTCGCCATCGTCAAACGCGTCGCCGAGGCGCACGGGTGGGACGTGAGCGTCACCGCGGGATCCGACGGCGGGGCGCGCTTCGAGTTCACCGGCGTCCACGTCGAGTGATCGGCGGCGAGGCGGCGGCCACCGATGCGACTCGCGCGCCGCGGTGGAAACCGTGAAATGGCCGGCGGGCGAGGGGTCCGTGTGAAACGGATCCAGCTCGGCAACACCGTCTTCGAGGGCGCGAACGACGTCTACCTCCTCGACGGCGAGGCGACCGCGCTCGTCGACACCGGCGTCGCGCTCCCGGCGGTACGCGAGGAGTTGGTCGACGGTCTCGCGGAGCACGGGCTCTCGTTCCGCGATGTCGACGCGATCGCGCTCACCCACTGGCACCCGGACCACGCGGGGCTCGCCGGCGAGATTCAGGCCGCGGGCGGCGCCGAGGTGTACGTCCACGAGGCCGACGCGGCACTCGTCGACGGGACCGAGACGCCGCTGTTCGCCGACCGCGACCTCCAGCGCGAGACGTTCGAGCGGTGGGGGATGCCCGACGCCGACCGGGAGCGCCTGAGCGGCTTCTTCGACGCGGTCAGCGCGGACCTCTCGGGGCGACCGGCGGACGTGACGACGGTTTCCGACGGCGACGCGATCAGGGCCGGCGGCGTCGGGCTCGAGGTCCTCCACCTCCCCGGCCACACCGCGGGGCTCTCCGGGTTCGCGTTCGACCCGCGAACGGTGCCGGGCCACGACCCCGTGGCGGGGGACGACGCGACGGAGGAGGCCTTCACCGGCGACGCGCTCCTCCCGAAGTACACCCCGAACGTCGGCGGCGCGGACGTGCGCGTCGAGGGGGCGCTCGCCGCCTACGCCGAGAGCCTCGCGCGGATCGTCGCCCGCGACTTCGACGCCGCCCACCCCGGCCACCGCCGACGGATCGACGACCCGAGCCGACGCGCGGCGGCGATCCTCGACCACCACCGCCACCGGACCCGCCGGGTGATCGAGGTCCTCGACGGGTCGGGGCCCGCGACCGCGTGGGAGGTCTCCGCCGCACTGTTCGGCTCGCTGGAGGAGATCCACGTCCTCCACGGCCCCGGGGAGGCGTTCTCGCACCTCGACCACCTCGCGGCCGCCGGCGTCGTCGAGCGCGACGGGACCGCGTACCGCCTCGTCGACCCTGACCCCGATGTCGGCGCACTGTTCCCGACCACGCCGCTCGACGACCTCGTGGACGGAAGCGAGGGCGCGTAGCGGGCGCCCCGACCGAGCGCGCGGGCAGCCCGCCGCTCGCCGAAAGCTATTCGTGGCGACCGGCGTATTCGGGGACGTGAAGCGGGACGCCCTCGTCGCGGTCGTCGTCGCCCTCCTCGCCCTCGTCGCGCTCGGCGTCGCGGCAGCGACGCTGAACACCGCCGTCGACACCGGTAGCGGCGGGTTCGGCGGAGGCGCCGGGGACGCCCCGAGCGTCGGAGAGGGGAGCGGGACCCCCGGGATCCTCACCTCGTCGGGCGAGGCGGGTACGGTGTCGGTCTCGGGGATCTGCCTCCCGTTCCTCAGGGAGCCACCGGCCGTCGCGGCGCTCGTCTTCGGGGTGCTACTGATCGCCGCCGTGACGTACCGCGACACCGCGTCGGCGTTCGTGAGCGTTACCGTTGCCGGCGTGATGGGCACGCCGGTCGGCTTCCTCTTTTGGGTGCTGTCGACGTGCGGTTCGGGCGCGGGAGCCGTCTCGGCCGCGCTCGGCCTCGGCGGGAACGGAACCGGGCTGTTGCCGGCCGGCGCCGTCGGCGGTAGCGGACTCGGCAGCGGGGAGGGCGCGGCGTCGGCACCGCAGATCCTGTTCGCGGTCGTCATCGCCGTCGCGGTCGTCGCGAGCGTCGCCGCCCTCCTCCTCGCCGGCGGCGACGACGAAGGGACCGGGGGCGACGGGAGCGGCCGGCCCGATCCACCGGCCGAGGAACCGCCGGACCTCGACGCGGTCGGGCGGACGGCCGGCGAGGCCGCGGACCGGATCGAGTCGTCTGAGGCGGACAACGAGGTGTACCGCGCGTGGCGCGACATGACCGACGCGCTCGACGTCGACCGCCCGGCCTCGTCGACGCCGGCTGAGTTCGCGACCGCCGCGGTCGACGCCGGGGTCGACGAGGCGCCGGTGACCGCGCTCACCGAGGTGTTCGAGCGCGTGCGGTACGGCGGCGAGGACGCGACGGACGACCGCGAGCGCCGCGCCGTCGAGGCGCTGCGCGAGATCGAAGAACGGCACGGGGGGGAGTCGTGAGCCGCAGTCGGGTCGCCGCCGCGGGCGCCGCGTCCGACGGGGGTGACCGGTAGTGCGCCCCCTCGCCGTCGCGGGGGTGCTAGCGGTCGCCGTCGGCCTGCTCGCGGCGCTCGACCGCGGCGTGGCGTCGGCGATCTCCCCCACGTCGACCGTCGTCACGCTGATCGGCGTCCTCGGCGTGGTTCAGGGCATTCGGTACGCGAACGCGCGCCGAGAGCGACGGCGGGTCCCGGCGGATCCCGGAGACCCGGAGCGCCGCGCGCCGGCCGCGGTGCCCGGCGCGGCCCTCGACGAGCGAATCGCTCGGGCCGCCAGCCCGGCGCCCGGCGGCTATCGGGACCGCCGGGACCTCCGCGACCGGATCCGAGAGGTCTCGGTCACCGCCGTCGCCCGCGACCGCAACTGCTCTCGGGAGGCGGCGGCGGCGGCCGTCGACGACGGGACGTGGACCGACGACGGCGCCGCCGCCGCCTTCTTCGACACGCGGACCGCGTACCCGCTGCGCGTCCGCCTGTCCGCCGGGGTCCGGGGGCGGTCGAACTACTGGTACGGGCTCCGGGCCGTGATCGACGAGATAGAACGGATCGAGTCGCGGGGTGACGCGTGAGCGATCCGCGGGGAGCGGCCGTCGCGTCCGATTCGGACGCGTCGGATCGAAACGGGGAGAGCGACCCGAGCGCGGACGACGCGACCGGACGGGAGAGCGACCCGAGCGGACCGGAAGGCGACGCGACCGGACCGGAAGGCGACGCGGACGCGACGGAGTCCGTTGACGCGGCCGCGGCGGAGTCCGCCGGCGCCCCGACCGATCGGGAGTCTCGACGGGAGATCGAGACGGATCGCTGGCTGGGGATCGCGGGCGCGGCGCTGGCGCTCGTCGGCCTCGGCGTGCTCGTTCGGCAGTCGTCGCTGGTGCTCGCGGGCGCCGTCGGCGTCGGCTACGCCGTCTACGCCCGGGCCGGCGACGCGCCGACGCCGACGCTGGCGGTGACGCGGTCGGTGAGCGACGAGACGCCGGCGCCGGGCGACGAGGTGCGCGTCACCGTCCGCGCGGAGAACGTCGGAGAGGGTGCGCTCCCGGACCTCCGGCTCGTCGACGGCGTCCCGCCGGGGCTGGCGGTCGTCGACGGGCCGGCCCGAGTCGGGACCGCGTTGCGGCCGGGAACGGCGGTGACGTTCGAATACACCGTGCGCGCCGCCCGCGGCGATCACGAGTGGGAAGCGATGACCGCGATCACGCGCGACGCGGCCGGTGCGCGCGAGCGCACGACGGCCTTCGACGCGCCGACGGCGATCGCCTGTACCCCGGAGCTGTCCGCCGGCGGGGACCTCCCGCTTCGCGGGCTGACGACCGTCCACCACGGGAGGGTGCCGACCGACGTGGGCGGGGCCGGCGTCGAGTTCCACGCGACCCGGGAGTACCGCCGGGGCGACCCGCTCAAGCGGATCGACTGGAACCGGCGGGCGCGGACGGGGGAGCTGTCGACCGTCGAACTGCGCGAGGAGCGCGCCGCCACCGTCGTGCTGCTCGTCGACGCCCGCGAGTCCGCGTACGCCGCCGCCGATCCCGACGCCGAGACGGCGGTAGAGGCGAGCGTCTCGGCCGCCGGACAGGCGTTTTCCGCGCTGCTCGACGGCGGCGACCGAGTCGGGATCGCGGCGCTGTCGCCGCTGGACTGCTGGCTCTCGCCGGGGAGCGGAACCGTCCACGCGGCCCGCGGGCGCGAGACGCTGGCCACCGACCCGGCGCTGGCCCCGACCCCGAGCGACGAGCGGTTCTACCGGTCGCTGTGGCTCCGGCGGTTCCGGCGGCGGATCCCCGCCGACGCGCAGGTGCTGTTCTTCACCCCGCTCGTCGACGACACCGCGGCGTCGCTCGCCCGTCGGATCGACGCGCACGGTCACCTCGTGACGGTGCTCTCGCCGGATCCGACGACGACCGAGACCGCCGGCCAGCGGCTGACGACCTTCGAGCGCCGCCAGCGGTTACGGGCGCTTCGGTCGGCGGGGATCCGCGCGCTGGAGTGGGGCGACGACTCCTTCCCGGTGGCGGTCGCGGCCGCGACGAGGCGGTGGTCGCGATGAGCGACGCGGTTCGAGACGGGGAACGCGGAGCGAGCGGAGAGAGCCGCGACGACGCCGGCGCCGACTCCCACGAGATCGACGCGCGGCCGCCGACGGTCGCGATCGCCGCGAGCCTCGCGGCGGCGGGGGTCGCGGCGACCGCAGCGTCGGTCGCGAGCCCGACCGGCGGCGCGCTGCTCGGCGTCGCCGCGCTCGGGTTCCTCGGGGGCTCGCTCCGGGGATCGGTCCGAGTCCTGACGTGGGGCGCGGCCGTCGGCGTGGTCGGACTCGCGCTCGCGGGGTACCGGGGCGCTCCCCCCGAGGCGCTGCTCGTCGCCGCCGTCGGCCTCGCGGTCGCGTGGGACGTCGCCGACCACGGCGTCGGCCTCGGAGAGCAGGTCGGTCGGGGCGCCCGAGCGCGGCGGAACGTCGCGGTCCACGCGGGGTCGGGCCTGCTCGTCGGCGCGCTCGCGGCCGGCCTCGTCTACGGGGTGACGCTCGCGGTCGGCGGCGGCCAGCCGGTGGCCGCGCTCGCGCTGCTCCTGGCGGGCGGCATCGCGCTGATCTCGGCGCTGCGGTGACGGCGGGCGAACTCGCGGGGCGCTCGCGGCCGCGCGCGCCGGCGGAGCTAAACCCTTATCAGCGCGCGGCCGGCAGGTACGCTCGTATGAGCGACCTCCCGGACGACTTCGACTGTACGCTCACCAACTGGGAGTACATCTACGGGCTCTGCCGCAACGTCTCCGACGCGGTGAAGCGGGCCGACTTCGAGCCGGACGTGGTCGTCGCCCTGGCCCGCGGCGGCTGGTTCGCGGGGCGGTGCGTCTGCGACTTCCTCGGGCTCAACGACCTCACCAGCCTCAAGATGGAACACTACGTGGGGACCGCCGAGAAGAGCGGCGGGCCACAGATCCGCTACCCGATGCCCGAGGGGAGCGTGGAGGGGAAGGACGTACTCATCATCGACGACATCGCCGACACCGGCGGCTCGATCCGCCGCGCCGAGGAGTACGTCGAGGAGCGGGACGCCGCAGAGATCCGCACCGCGACGCTCCAGCTGCTCGGCACTTCGGAGTTCCAGCCCGACTTCGTTGGCGAGCGGCTCGAACAGTGGACGTGGGTCGTCTACCCGTGGAACTTCCTCGAGGACATGGTCGACCTCACGGAGGGCGCGATGGAGCGAGCCGACGAGTCGGCGTTCTCGCGGGAGGACCTGCGCCACTACCTGGAGGAGTACCACGGCATCGGCCGGATCGAGATGGAGGTCGCCCAGCCCGGCCGCCTCGACGAGGTTATCGAGGAGATGGTTCGGCGGGACGTGGCCGAACGGGCGGGCGATGACGCCTGGGCGCTTGCCGAGTAGCGGGTCCGAGCGATGGACGCCGCAGACGACGGGGCCGATGGAGGCGCGGACGACGATGACGGCCGCGACGACGCCCTCGACGCCGTGCTCGCCGCGTACGACCTGAAAGACGAGCGGCGCACCGGCTGGCAGCTCCGCGGGGTCGACGACCCCGAGTCCGTCGCCGCCCACTCGTGGGGGGGTCGCGTACCTCGTCGTCGCGCTCGGCGACCGGTTCCGCGGGGACCTCCCGAGTGTCGACCTCGACCGCGCCCTCCGGCTGGCGGTCGTCCACGACGTCGCCGAGGCGGAGACGGGCGACGTGGCGACTCGGGCCGCCGACGTCGCGGACCGCGGCGACGACGCGACCCGTCCCGACTCGACCGCGGACGCGGTCGACCGCGAGGCGAAGGTCGCCGCCGAGCGCGACGCGATCCGCGACCTCGCCGGCCCGCTCCCCGAACGCCTTCGAGACGCGTGGGAGGCGTACGAGGCCCGCGAGTCGCCGGAGGCGATTCTCGTCAAGGAGTGCGACCTGCTCGACACCTGCCTCCAAGCAGTTGTCTACGAACGAGGCGACCGGTACGACCCGGAGCGCGGCGACCCCGACGCGTTCCGCGAGTACGACGACCTCGACGAGTTCTTCGCGACGAGCGAGCCCCGGCTCCGGACCGAGACCGGCCGAGCGCTGTTCGCGGCGATCCGGGAGCGGTATCGGACCGCTCGGGACGGAGAGTGAGTTCAGTTCGACGCCCGCCACGCCGCCGCGGCCGCCTCGATCACCTCCAGCGCGTCTCGACTGCCGTTCGCGTCCCCCTTCTCGAACTCCTCCTCGGTCTGACCCATCTGGTTGGTCACGTGCGCGAAGCAGACGACCGGGCGGTCCCGGACCGCCGCGAACGCGTAGAGGGCCGCCGCCTCCATCTCGACCGCGAGGACCCCCTCGGACCGGGCGCGTTCGATCGCGGTCTCCGTCTCCCGGAATGGGGCATCCGTCGTCCACGTCGCCCCGGTGTACACCGGCCTGGACGCCGCCTCGCACGCGCGTTCGACCGGGTCCACAAGCTCCGGGTCGACGGAGGCGTAGCGGCCGGCCGACCGGTAGTGGTGGCTCGTCCCCTCGTCGCGGAGCGCGCGCTCGACGAGCACGAAGTACGGCGGGTCGTCTTTCGGCACGATCCGTCCCGAGGAGGTGACGCTCACGAGGAACTCGCAGCCGGCGGCGAACAGCTGCTCCGCGACGAGGACGGCGAACGACGCCCCGACGGCGCGGCCGACGATCCCGAACTCCTCGCCGTCTCGTTCGAACCGGTAGAGGTCCGTGTGGTAGCCGGGCCACGTCTCGTCTCGCTCCGCCGCTCCGGTCGCCGTCAGGTGGCGTACGACGTCGCCGTCCGGGTCGAGGACGCAGATCTCGGGGACCGGGCGCTCCGGGAGATCCTTCTGTCGCCGGGCGTTCTTCAGGAGGGCATCCGGATCGAAGACGGACGGCTCGTCGAACGCCTTCGCCTCGAAGAGCGGCGACGCGTCCGAGTCGGACGGGTCGGTCATATGAGTCGTGTTCGCCGAACCGACGAAAGGGGGTTACGGTCGCTCGACGACTCCGTGCCCTCGAACGGAAGCGGTTCCGTCGGCGCCTGAGGAGTTCGTCGGCGCCCGAGGGTCCCGCTTCCCGTCGCCGAACTAATCCGCGGCCCGTTCGGCCCGACGGGTCTCTTCGACCTCCAGCGGGTCGCCCGTCGACGTCGCGGTGACGAGTCGCAGGTACTGTCCCGCGCTCGTGAGCAGCTTGTTCTCCGCCTTCCGGAGGTGTTCCTCGTACGTCGAGCGGGCGACCGCCGTCTGATCGGCGAGCTCGCGCAGCGAGGTCTGGCGCGGCTGGGTGTAGTAGCCGCGCTCCAAGGCCAACTGGAGCGCCGCCAACTGTCGGTCGGTGAGGTCCTCGAACAGCTGGTTCGCCGGCGCCAGCATGCTGTGCGGGATCTGGGTCTCCGAGATCTCGGTCTTCGAGAGCAGCTCGATCTCCCTGTCGGCGCGCAGGTCGCCGAGCAGCGCTCGGATGTCGGCGCCGTCGAACGCGACCACCGTGTAATGCTCCCAGCCCTGCCGGTAGATGGTCGGCGACTGATACAGGCAGTTGTGCTTCTCGAAGCGATCGATAACGGACTCCTCGAGCGAGCAGAGACAGGACTGCGTGACGACGTGGTACCCGTCGTCGTCCGCGGACTCGTGGAGGACGGTTCCGATCTGATCTATCTCGTCGAGCAGCGCGTCCGTCGGCGTCGTCTCCGCGGTGATCTCGAGCACCTGACAGTCGCTCAGCGGCCACTCGCGGATGGTGAGATCCGGATGTCGCTCGGAGATCTCCCGGTACGGACACTCGTGTTTCACTCGGATCGAGGCCTCGTACAGGCTCATACGGAATTTTGGAACTAACACCCATTAACGGTGCTGGTCATGTCCGGCAGTGACCGTATCCCCTTCTCCCCGCTATACCGGTGTACGATGCAGGAGCTATCGCCGGACGCGCTCAGCGAACAGCTGCGAAACGACGACGAGGGGCCGCTCGTCCTCGACGTCCGTCACGAGGCGGAGTTCGAGGAGTGGCACATCCCGGGCAGCGTCAACGTCGACGTGTACGACGAACTGACCGAGGACCCCGACAGCGCCAAGCCGGCCCTCTCCGATCTCCCCGATGACGCGGAGATCGTGACCGTCTGCGCCGCGGGCGTCGTCTCACAGACGGCGACGGAGGTCCTCCGCGAGCTGGGCTACGACGCCGTGACGCTCGCGGACGGAATGAACGGCTGGAGCCGCGTCCACCGGCACGCGGAGGTCCCGGTCGACCTCGACGGGACGCTCGTCCAGGTCGCGCGTCCGGGGAAGGGATGCCTCTCGCACGTCCTCGTCTCGGCGGGCGAGGCCGCCGTCTTCGACCCGTCGCACTACCTCGACGAGTACGAGGCGATCCTCGACGAGCACGACGCCGATCTGGTCGGCGTCTTCGACACGCACGCCCACGCCGACCACGTCTCCGGCGCGGCGGAACTCGCCGACCGCTACGGCGTCTCCTACTACCTCCATCCGAAGGACGCGCTCGCCCTCGACGCGGCGCCGATCGAGGACGGGCAGACCGTGGCTGTCGGCAGGCTCGACGTCGAGGTCGTTCACACGCCCGGACACAGCGAGGGGAGCGTCTCGTTCGACGTCGGCGGCGCGGCGCTGCTCACCGGCGACACCCTCTTCCACGAGAGCGTCGGTCGCGTCGAACTCGGCGTCGAGGCCGGGATCGAGGACGCCGACGTCGAGGGGAACGCCGCGACGCTGTACGAGAGCCTCCGGCGGCTGCTGGACCGGCCGGACGACGCGGTCGTGCTCCCGGCGCACGACCCCGGCTCGCCCGAGCCGCCGGTGACCGCGACGCTCGGTGAGGTCGAGCGCCGGAACGCGGACCTCCGCCGCGACCGCGAGGCGTTCGTCGAGGAGCTCGCGTCGGACGTCCCGGACCACCCCCCGAACTTCGAGCGCGTCAAGCGCACGAACGTGGGACAGGAGTCGGTTCCGGCGGACGAGCTGGCCGAGCTGGAGCTGGGGCCGAACAACTGCGCGGCCGAGTGACGATGAGCACGGCAACCGACATCAAACAGGGGATCCGCGAACACCGCTGGCAGTTCTCGCTCCACGTCCTGCTGGTGTTCGCCACCGGCCTGACCATCGGGTCCGAGCGCACCGTCGTCCCCGCGCTGGGGGAGGACGTACTCGGCGTCGAGTCGTTCCTCGTGATCGGCTCGTTCGTCGTCTCCTTCGGGATCGTGAAGTCGATCCTCAACCTCTACGCCGGGAAGTGGGGAGAGGAGTACGGCCGCAGACCAGTGCTCATCGCCGGGTGGGTCACGGCGCTCCCGCTGCCGGTCATCCTCATCTTCGCCCCGAGCTGGGGCTGGATCACCGTCGGGAACGTCCTGCTGGGGATCAACCAGGCGCTGACGTGGAGCATGGCGATCAACGCCAAGATCGACCTCGCGAGCCCCGACCAGCGCGGCCTCGCGGTCGGCATCGACGAGTCGTTCGGCTACACCGGCGTGGCCGTCGGCGCCTGGGTGACGGGCGTCATCGCCAGCCGGTGGGGCCTCCGGCCGGAGCCGTTCTACTTCCTCGCTGTCGTCGTGGTCCTGGCGTTCCTCGTCTCGGTGTTCCTGATCAGAGAGACCGTCCAGTACGCGCAGGTCGAGGGGGGTGACGACGACCGCGACGCGAACCTCCCGTTCAACGAGGTCCTGAAGCGGGCGACCTACGGCGACCGGACGCTGTTCGCGGCGGCGCAGGCGGGCCACGTCGAGAACTTCGTCGACACGCTGTTCTGGATCGCCGTCCCGCTGTACCTGCTGAACCAGGGGCTCGACATCGCGGCGGTCGGGGCCGTGGTCGGCGTCCACAGCGCGATGTACTTCCTCCAGATCGGCACCGGCGGCCTCGCGGACCGGATCGGCCGGCGACCGCCGGTCGTCGCCGGGATGTTCCTGGCCGGCGCGGGCGTCCTCGGAATTGTCCTCGTCGAGGGATACCTCGCGTGGGCCGCGCTGGCCGGCGTCTCCGGGTTCGGGATGGCGCTTTTATACCCGAACCTGATGACCGTCCCGAGCGACGCGGCCCACCCGACCTGGCGGTCGGCCGGAATGGGGGTCTACCGAATGTGGCGCGACTCGGGCTACGCCGTCGGCGCGATCCTGATCGGGCTCGCGATGGAGTTCGTCAACGCCGAGGCGGCGTTCTACCTGACCGCCGTCCTGATGTTCCTCTCCGGCGCGATCGTGGTCGTCTGGATGGAGGAGACCCACCCCGAGTTCGGGACCCACGAGCCGCCCGCTCCAGCGCCGGAGCCGCCGACCGAACCGGCCGCAGGGGACTAGCCGGCGGTGGACGGTGGCGTGACCGAGAGTGGGTTCGACGATCGTCGTTCCCACAATCGACGTTCGTAGGCCCTCTACCCCTCGATTTCGCGCGAGGATGGTAAAAGGGTTAACGAGGGAGGTCCTCTCACGAGGTGAGCTTTCACCACGCATGTCTGACACCGATCTCGTAATCATCGGCGGGGGGATAAGCGGGGCGTCGCTTCTGTACACGGTCGCGAAGTTCACCGACGTCGACGACGTCACGCTGATCGAGAAGGAACGGGAGATCGCCGCGATCAACTCACACCGGACGAACAACTCCCAGACGCTCCACTTCGGGGACATCGAGACGAACTACACCCTGGAGAAGGCGGAGGAGGTCAAGGAGGGCGCCGAGCTGCTCGCGGGCTACCTCGAGGGGTCGGACCCCGACCGCGAGATGCACAGCAAGCGGAGCAAGATGGTCCTCGGCGTCGGCGACGAGGAGGTCGCCAAGTTAGAGGAGCGCTACCGCGAGAACGGGTTCGGCGACCTGTTCCCGAAGCTGCGCGAGATCGGCCGCGAGGAGATCGCCGAGCTGGAGCCGAAGGTCGTCGAGGGGCGCGACCCCGACACGGATCTGAAGGCGCTCCAGACGCCCGACGGCTACGTCGTCGACTACGGCGCGGTCGCGGAGTCGTTCGTCGACGCCGCCCGCGAGGAGGACGGCGTCTCCGTCCACCTCGGGACGACGGTGACGGGCGTCGACGACCGGGGCGACGGGTTCACGGTCGACACCGACGACGGCGAGTTCGACGCCGAGGCGGTCGTCGTCGCGGCCGGGTCGCACAGCCTCCAGTTCGCCAAGGAGATGGGGTACGGCGAGGGGATGTCGCTGCTGCCGGTCGCGGGGAGCTTCTTCCTCGCGGACGACCTGCTGAACGGGAAGGTGTACACGCTCCAGATGAAGAAGCTCCCGTTCGCGGCGGTCCACGGCGACGCCGACGTCCACGACGGGAGCGTCACCCGGTTCGGCCCGACCGCGAAGCTCGTGCCCGCGCTGGAGCGCGGCCACCTCTCGACCGTGAGCGACTTTGTCGACGTGTTCGGGTTCAACCCCGACTCCGTGCTGAGCTACGTCAACATCCTCTCTGACCGCATCCTCTTCCCGTACGTCGTGCGCAACCTCGTGTACGACCTCCCGGTGGTCGGCAAGCGCGCCTTCCTGCCGGACGTCCAGAAGGTCGTTCCGAGCGTCGACCTCGACGACATCGACCGCGCGAAGGGGTACGGCGGCGTTCGCCCCCAGATCGTCGACACCGAGAACAGGGAGCTGGACATGGGCGAAGCGAAGATCGTCGAGGACGGCATCCTGTTCAACATCACCCCCTCGCCCGGCGCGTCGACCGCGCTGAAGAACGCGATGACGGACGTCGAGACCGTGCTCGGCTTCTTCGAGGACGAGTACGAGTTCGACGAGGCCGCCTTCCGCGACGCGACTATCGAGAACTTCCCGCGGCCCGACGGGGAGGGTGACGCCACCGCCGACGCGGACGACCGCGTCCCCGCCGAGGCCGACGACTGATCCGTCCGGGGACCGGCCGGTCCTTCGCCGCCATCCGTCCGAGTAACGAACACGGCTCTAGGCGCGCGCTTCCTCCGTGACCTCTCGCACGAACGCCTCCCTGAGCACGCGGATCGCCCGCCGCTTCGTCCCGTCGGGAACGAACACGAAGGGGATCGGCACGTCGAACGCGCGGTCGCCGTACAGCCCCCAGTCGGCGACCGACCGCGTCGTCCCGCCGTACGCGATGGGGATGTCCTCCAGCTCGTCGGGGTCGTAGGCAGGGACGTACGAGCGGTCGATCCACACCTCGTGGACCGGCACGTCGAGGGCGTCGGCGAGGAGTCGCTCCAGGCGGTCGTCGCCGGCGGTGAGCCAGTCGGTGAACGCGTCGAGCGGGTCGCCGTCCACCGGGAGGTCGTCGTCGAGGTCGCCGCCGACCCGGTCGGCGAGCGCGATCCGGTGTTTCCAGCAGGTGGCGGGGAAGCGCCGCCCGCGGAAGCGGTCGTACATCGACGCGAGCGTCGAGTCGGGGTTCTCGCGGGCGGCGACCCGGAGCCGTTCGAGCACCGCGTTGTCGTCGAGCTCGCGGTCTAGGATGCCGTCGACCGTGACGGGACTCTCCCCGGTCTCGGCGGCGTACTCCCCCAGCAGCGCCTGGAGGAGCCGGTTCGCGTACACCGACTTGTGGTGCTGGGTGACCCACATGTATAACGCGATCCGCCCTTCGAGGTAGTTGCCGATGGTCGACAGCGCCTTCTCCGAGAGCGCGAGACCCTCCTCGGGGTGGGCGGTGTACGCGTCGACCATGCGCTCGACGTCGAAGCTCAACACGCCAGCGCCCGTCATCTCGTTGTCGCGGGTGATGTAGTCCAGCCGGTCCACGTCGATGGGGGAGTGGAGCAGCTGCGCGCCGACGCCGTACTGCCACGGCTCGCCGCGCTCGTACGCGAGGCTGTAGCCGAGCACGTACGCGCACACCTCGAAGGGGTCGACGTCGAACGCGCGGAGGGCGTCGCCGTACTCCTCGACGATGATCACGCAGCCGAGCAGCTCGTGCGGGTTCGCCGAGCGGAGCGGGGCGCCGCCGACGCCGGCCGCGTCGAAAGCGTCGACCAGGCCGGTCTCCGCGACGCGCTCCCGGAGGGCCCCCTCGTCGAGGAACCCCTCGGAGAGGTGCGAGAAGGGCGGGTGGCCCACGTCGTGGAGCAGGCAGGCGCACTCCAGCGTGCGCTGTATCTCCTCGAGTTCGTCGACCGCGGCGTCCCGGGTGAAGTACGACTGTCGGCGGAGGTTCTCGAAGACGGTCCGCCCGAGGTGGTAGACGCCGAGCGAGTGCTCGAACCGGGTGTGGTTGGCGCCCGGGTAGACGAGGTGGGTCGCAGAGAGCTGTCGGACGTACCGCAGCCGCTGGAACGGCCGCGTGTCGACGACGCCCTCGACGAGCGCGTCCGGCAGCTGGATGTAGCCGTGGACGGAGTCTTTGATCTGGGTCGTGGGCATCGATTGTGGGCACCACAGCCTCCCGCGTCCTGCCTCTTTCGGTCGTCGCTCGGCGCCGTGCTCCCTCGGCCCCGGGAACGCCGCGATTCCCACCGCATAAATGCGAGCGCACCGAGCCACGCGTATGGAATCGGACGCCGCCGACGGAACGGACGCGCGGTCGGGCGCCACCGACGGAGCCGACTCCTCGCTCGTCGATCGCTGGACCGCGCTCGATCGCGGCTGGCAGGCGCTCGCGTTGGGGCTCGGGATCGTCGCCGCGCACCTCGTCGGACAGGCGCTGTGACGGGAATCGCGGCGGCGATCCGGGCGTACCTGCCCGGCCTCGCGCTGCTCGCGGGCGGCGCCGTCGCGGCGACGGTCGTCGCGGGCGCCGTTCCCGGGATCCAACCGCTCGTCGTCGCCGTCGCGATCGGCGTCGGCGTCGGGAACTCGGTCGGAATCCCCGAGGTCGCGGAGCCGGGCGTCGGCGCCGACAAGCTGTTCTTGGAGACCGGGATCGTGCTGCTCGGCGCGGCGGTCGCGGTCGAGGAGTTCCTGGCCGCCGGCCCGACCGTCCTCGGTCTCGTGGTGGCGTTCGTCGCGGGCGGACTCCTGTTCGCGGAGGTCGTCGCGCGCGTCCTCTTCCGGATCGAATCGCCCACCTCCTCGCTGCTCGCGGCCGGCGCGAGCATCTGCGGCGTCTCCGCGGTCGTCGCGATCGGGAGGGTGCTGGACGCCCGCGGGGCCTCGATCACCTTCGCGGCCGCGACGATCCTCCTGTTCGACGCGGTGACCCTCGTCGCGTTCCCGCTGGCGGGCGAGTGGCTCGGCCTCACCGGCCGGCAGTTCGGCGTCTGGGCGGGCGTGAGCATGTTCTCGACCGGCCCCGTCGCGGCCGCGGGGTTCGCCTACTCCCCCGAGGCGGGCCAGTGGGCGACCGTGACGAAGCTGGCGCGCAACTCGCTGCTCGGCGGCGTCGCGGTCGCGTACTCGGTCGCGTACACGGCTCGCTCCGCGGCGGATCCGGGCGTGCGACGGCTGTGGGCGGAGTTCCCGAAGTTCCTCCTCGGCTTCCTCGCCGTCGCGGCGGTCGCCAACAGCGGACTGCTCTCGCCGGCCGCGCTGGCGTCGATCGGGCGGGTGTCGGACGCGCTGTTCGCGCTCGCGTTCGTCGGCCTCGGGCTCTCGATCCGGATCGACGACATGCGCGCGGTGGGCCCCGCGCCCGTCGGCGCGGTGTTGGTTCACTTGCTCGTCGTGAGCGCGGTCGCGCTCGCGGCCGTGCGCTGGCTGCTGTGAGCGGACCGAGGCCCCGAGCGACGGGGTTCGGTCCGTATAAGTGGCGAGCGGGCGCACTCCGGGTATGGGAACCATCGGCTTCATCGGCGGCAGCGGCATCTACGACGCGCTCCCCCTGAACGACGTGCGCGAGGTCGAGTACGACACGCCCTACGGCGCGCCGAGCGACGCGGTGACGATCGGTGAGTTCGCAGACACGGGCCGCGAGGTGGCGTTCCTCCCGCGCCACGGCTCGGACCACGGCGCCTCGCCGACGGACCTCCCGTACCGCGCCAACATGTACGCCCTCAAGAAGGCCGGCGTCACCCACGTGTTCGCGTCGAACGCGGTGGGGAGCCTGAAGGAGGAGCTCGAGCCGGGGACGCTCGTCGTCCCGGACCAGATCTACGACCGGACGAAGGGCCGCGAGCTCTCCTTCTACGGCGACGGGGTCGTCGTCCACCAGCCGTTCGCGGACCCCTATAGTCCAGAACTCGTCGACCACCTCACCGAGGCCGCGGAGTCCGCGGTGGGCGCCGACGGGGACGCCGCCGACACGAAGGTCGTGAAGGGCGGTACCTACGTCTGTATCGAGGGGCCGCAGTACTCGACGCGCGCGGAGTCGGAGTTCTACAAGCGCCAGGGCTGGGACCTCGTCGGCATGACCGCGATCCCGGAGGCGAAGCTGGCCCGCGAGGCCGAGATCGCGTACGCGACGATCGCCGGCGTCACCGACTACGACGTCTGGAAGGCGGACAGCGAGGTGACGCTCGAAGAGGTCCTCGAAAACGCCGAGAAGAACCAGAAAGCGATCAAGGCCGCCGTCGAGGAGGCCGTACGGTCGCTCCCCGAGGATCTGGAGTGCGACGCGCACACGTCGCTGGAGGGCACCGTCAACACGCCGACCGAGGCGATTCCGGAAGAAACCAAAGAACGCGTCGAGCCGCTGCTGGGCGATTATTTATAAATAGACGAGGCGGTGGCGCGCGCCTGCGAGCGGCCGCCCTCGGCGGCCGCGAGACAGCACGCGCGAGGGACGCCGCGAACGCCCGCAGGGCGTGAGCGGCGAGGCTGGGGAGGTGTGAGGCTGCGGTGCGGTCGCTGTCGGGCGGGGCTCAAAGGGGCAGTCGCGAGGACGCCGTAGGCGACGTAAGCACCGCAGGGAGCGAACGAAGTGAGCGACCGAGAAGCGCAGCGAGTGTACGGCGTCCTCGCGACTGGGGCTTTTGGAAGTGTTTCCCGTCGATCCGCAATCAATTACTTATAAACGAGCGGCTGCGGCATTGGAGACGACTGTGACCCCGAAAGCGTCCTAGTCCGCGATCGCTTCCGACTCGCCGGCCATCGCCGCCGGGTCCTTCACCCACAGGTCGCCGAAGAAGTCGTCCTGCTGGAGCCGGACCGAGCCGCGGTGGGCCATGAACAGCAGCGCGAGGTACGTCATGAACGGGCGCCCGCCGGCGGATTCTATCTCCGCGAACAGCACCTCGGTGCGCCCGCGGTCGAAGCGGGTCCGGAGGGCGTTGTCGATCTCCACGATGACCTCCTCGATGTCCTCGTCGTGGGTGCGGTCGGTCGCCTCGCCCGCGGTCGGCTCCCCGTCCTCCCGGAACTCGTCGCCGTCGCGGTAGTCGAGCGTCTGCGTGCCGCGGGCGTGGCCGTGCGGCGACTCCGAGGTGTCGTACTCCCGGGAGTCCTTCCACCACGAGCCGCGCTCGGCCTCGCGCAGCTCGCGGACCAGCTCGTCGAGCGTCTCCGGCGACCCGCGAGTGTTCTTGCGGTCGAGCCGGCGGTCCATCTCCGCTTCGAGTTTGTCGACGGGATCGAAGCCGTCGGCGGCCGGGTCGGGCTCGCCGCCCTCCATCGCGACCTCCCACGGCTCCGGCTCGGGCTCCTCGTCCTCGTCGTCGTCGGCTAACATTCCGTCGCTCTTCATCCGGAGCAGGACGCTGGCGTAAAACAGCGCCCGCCCGGTCGTCCGGAGGTCCGTCTCGTCGAGCTTCTCCAAGAACGCGTCCGTCACCTGGACGATGTCGATGTCCCACGGCTCGATCTCGCCCTCCTCGGCGAGCTGGACGAGGAGTTCGACGGGCTCGACCTCGTCGTCGTCGGTCCCGTCCGGGGGAGACGCGTCCACGTCGGGGGCGGATCCGTCGGTCCCGTCCGGGGAGGATTCGGCTGCCGACTCGGAGCCGTCCGCCGAATCGGGACCGTCCGCGTCGGGCCCGTCGTCAGCGAACGGATCCGCGCCGTCGCGCTCGCTCGTCAGGTCGAGGTCCGGGACGCCGCCGTCGGGGTCCGAGCCCGGCGCGCCGTCGCTTCCCTCCTCAGTCATCCGCGCTCACCCCCTCCTCGTCGGCGTCGTCGCCGAACTGCATCCCGGTCACCGCCGAGAGGTTGTCGCCCTGCATCGTGACGCCGATGGCGCGGTCCGAGCGCTCCAACAGCGCCGAGCGGTGGCCGACGACGACGAACTGGGCCTCCTCGGCCAGCTCCTCGATCATCTCGCCGACGCGCTCGGCGTTGACCGCGTCGAGGAACGCGTCGATCTCGTCGAGCGCGTAGAACGGCGCCGGGTTGTGGCGCTGGACGGCGAAGATGAACGAGAGGGCGGTGAGCGACTTCTCGCCGCCGCTCATCGCGTCGAGGCGCTGGACCGGCTTGTCCGCGGGCTGGGCCTTCATCGTCAGCCCCTCCTCGAAGGGCTCTTCGGGGTTCTCCAAGACGAGCTCCCCGCTACCCGCCGAGAGCCGCGCGAAGATGTCCTCGAAGTGATCGTTGATCGACTCGAACGTCTCCATGAACGTCTCCTTCTTCGCGGCCTCGTACCCCTCGATGCGCTCCTCGATGGCGTCGCGCTCCTCGACGAGCACGTCCCGGCGCTCCTGGATCTCGGACAGCGCCTCCTGTACCTCCTCGTACTCGTCGATCGCGAGCATGTTCACGGGCTCTAGCGCCTCCATCTCGGCCTCCAGCTCCTCGATCCGCGACTCCACCTCGTCGAGGTCGGGGATCTCGTCGGCGTCGTAGGCGCCGACCTGCGACTCCAGCTCGTCGATCTCCCACTCCAGGCGGTCGCGGCGGTCGGTGAGGTCCGACAGGTCCGACTCCACCTCGGCGACGAGCGACCGCTGCTCGTCGCGCTGTTGGGTCGCCTCGCGGATCTCCTCGCGGAGCTCCTCGCGGTCGCTTTTCAGCTCGGTGAGTTCCGCCTCTAGGTCGGCGATCGCCTCCTGCTTCTCGTCGAGTTCCGCCTCCTTCTCCTCGATCGCGGCCTCGTGCTCGGCGATCGCCGCCTCCGCCTCCGCCTTCGCGTTCTGCGCCTCCTCGACGTCGTCGTGGAGGTCGTCCAGGGCGTCCTCGGCGTACCCCTTCTCCAACTCCAGCTCGTTGATCCGGCTGTCGAACGAGTCCATCCGGTCCTCCAGATCGTCGATCTCGGCGCGGACCTCGTCGGCGCGCTCGGAGAGCTCCGGGATCTTCGAGTCCGCGAGCTCGGCCTCGATGTCGTCGATCTCCCCGGCGAGCTCGTCGATCTCGGCGTCGGTCGCCGCGAGCTCCTCGTCCAACGCCGTCATCTGCTCGTCGACCGACTCGCGTTCCGCCTCCAGCTCCTCCAGCTCCGCCTCCAGCTCCTCGATCCGGGCTTCCGCGTCCGCGAGGTCGTCCTCTGCGCGCTCGACGTCCGCCTCCAGCGACCGGACGCGCTCGGCCGCGTCGGCCTTCCGGTCGCGCGCGTCCTCGATGTCGTCGTCGAGCGCGTCGATCTCCGCCTGAACCGACTGCCGCTCGTCTTCGAGGTCCGATATCTCCGTCGCGAGCCGCTCGAGCTTGCCGCCGCCGGACTTCGTGAACGAGTAGCGGGAACCGCCGCC
The DNA here is from genome assembly GCF_005435015.1 of Halorubrum sp. SP9. Taxonomy (NCBI): domain Archaea; kingdom Methanobacteriati; phylum Methanobacteriota; class Halobacteria; order Halobacteriales; family Haloferacaceae; genus Halorubrum; species Halorubrum sp. SP9. The sequence continues at coordinate 65,842 of NZ_SGXU01000007.1, read as the reverse complement.
CGAGCCGCCGGTCATCGCGCCCGACTTCTCGACGAGGTCGCCGTCGAGCGTCACCATCCGGAAGTCACCCATCAGCTCGCGGGCGGTCGACATGTCCTCGACGACGAGCGTCGAGCCGAGCACGTACGAGAAGATCGACTCGTACTCCGCGTCGTAGTCGACGAGGTTGCGCGCGAAGTCGACGACGCCGGGGAGCGAGGGCTTCCGCGGCAGGCTCCGGTCGTCCATCTTCGAGATGGGGAGGAACGTCGCCCGGCCCGCGTTGCGCCGCTTGAGGTAGTCGATACAGGTCGAGCCGACGCCGTCGTCGTCGACGACGACGTTCGCCAGGCGGCCCCCCGCGGCGGTCTCGCAGGCCTCGGCGTACTCGGCCGCGACCGACCCCAGCTCTCCGACCGCGCCGTGGACGCCGTCGATGCCGCCGTTCTTCACCTCGGTGACCGCCCGGGGCCAGGAGGCGTCGCCGCGCTCGTCGGCGGCCGCCTCCAGCTTGGCGTACTCGTTCTGCTTCTCGCGGAGCGTCTCCTCGATCTCCTCGAGGCGTTCCTCCGTCTCGGCCTTCTCCGAGAAGAGGTCCGCGACCGCGTCCTCGATCGTCTCCCGGTTCTTCTCGGCCTTGTCGAGCTCGCCTTTCAGCTCGGAGATCCGCGCCTTGTGCTCCGGGATCGACTCCCGGGCGTCCTCCAGCTCCTCGCGGGCCTCGCTCACCGCGTTCGAGCGCCGGCGGGCCTCGTCGAGCAGCCGGTCCTTCTCGCGTTGCGTCTCGTTTTTCTCCTCGCGGAGCGACTCGACCGCCTCCTTCTTCTCCGACAGCTCGGCTTTCAGCTCGTCGAACTCGGTGTCGGCGCCCTCGATCTCGGCCTCGACGTCGGCCAGCTCGGAGCGCTTCGTCGCGAGCTCCGATTTCACCGACGCCTTCTCCACTTTCGTCTCGCGGATCTCGCCGTCCAACTCCTCGATTTTCTCCTCCTTCCGGTCGATCTGGACGAACGCCTGCCGGCGGTCGTTCTCGGCCGACTCGGCGCGCGACTCGGCCGACTCGATCTTGTCCTCCAGCCGCGAGACCTCGCCTTTGATCTCCTCTATCTCCGAGCGGATCGCGATCTGTTCGTCTTCTCCCTTCGTCTCGATCTCGTGGTTGAGGTCCGCTAAGTCCTCCTCTAAGCGCGTGAGCCTTCCCTGTCTGGCGTCGAGCTCTTCGCGGCGGTCAGCGAGGTCCGCCTCCGCCTCGTCGACGTCGTCCTCGACGCCCGCGAGCGCGTCGCGCTTCTCCTCGAGCTCGGAGGCCTTCCGGAACCCCCGGTACTCCTCGAGCTCGTCGCGGAGCTCCCGGTACTGGAGGGCGGTCTCGCGCTCGTCCGCGAGCTGATCGAGCCGGTCCTCCTTCTCGCCGATGCGGAGGTCGGCCTCGCCGATCCGGTCTTCGACGGTATCGAGCTCCTCGTAGGCGGCCGCCTTCTTCTCGTCGAACTCCGCGACGCCGGCGATCTCGTCGACGATCCCCCGGCGCTGGTAGGGAGTCATGTTGATGATCTCGGTGACGTCGCCCTGCATCACCACGTTGTACCCCTCCGGGGTGACGCCCGCCGCCGCGAGCAGGTCCTGGACGTCCGAGAGGTTCACCGAGCGCCCGTTGAGGTAGTAGTACGAGTAGTAGTTGTCCTCGGTCTCCTTCACCCGGCGCTTGATCGTGATCTCGGAGACGTCGCCGACGTTCTCCGTGCCGGCGGCGGAGACCACCTGCGACCGGTCGAGAGTCCCGTCCTCGTTGGAGAGCACGACCGTGACGGAGGCCTCGTTCGGCCCGTCCGCGGCCTCGCCGTCGTCGTGGCCGGGGTTGTAGATGAGGTCGGTGAGCTTCTTGGCGCGGATCCCGCGGGTGCGGGCGAGTCCGAGCGCGAACAACACCCCGTCGATGATGTTCGACTTCCCGGAGCCGTTCGGTCCCGTGACGACGGTGAAGTCCTCGTAGAAGGGGATCCTCGTCGTCCGCCCGAAGCTCTTGAACCCGTCCAGAACGACTTCAGTGATGTGCATTAGGTCGGACGACCGCTCACGCGACGATGATGTCGCTGTCGCTCGACTCGCCGTCGTCGTCGTCGGTCTCGTCGGTCGACGCGTCCGCGTCGGGCGTCGTCGCGGACTGCTCGGGCACGACGACGTCGTCTCCCTCACCCGCGTCGTCCGCGGTCGTCTCGTCCTCGCCGGCCGCGTCGGCCGATCCCTCGACGGATTCGAAGACGTCGACGTGGTCGTCGGAGTGGGTCGTCCGCTCGCCGCCGGACACCGCTTGCGTCGCGGCGTCGCCAGCCGCAGGCTCCTCGGTCGCGGGCTCCTCCGTCTCCGACGCCGCTGCGCCCGCCTCGGAACCCGCAGCCTGCTCGGCCGCGTTCGGCTCGGCCGCGTCCGCCTCGACCGCGACCGACCGCTCGTCTTCCAGCTGTCGGACGCGCTCTTTCATTTCGACGAGCTCCTCGGTGAGCCCGTTGACAGCCGCCTGTAGCTCCGCGACCTGCCGTTCGAGGTCCTCGACGCGGTTGCTCATATACACACGTCTGCTCGCGCGACGCGTATAAATCTGCGTCAGACACACGTGTGATCAAATAGCATGGATCGGCGCCGATCCGCGGAACGTTTCGGTGCCGTGAAACGTGTCAGACAACGGGGGAAGATACTTGTACTGACCGGAGGAATCACTCGGGTATGAGCAAGATCACCTTCCGGGCGGACGACGACCTCGTCGACCGGCTGGAAGCGTGTGACGCCTCCAAGAGCGAGGTGATGCGGGAGGCGCTCCGGACGCACCTCGACGAGGTCGACGGGGCGGAGGACGCGTCCGACGCGTCGACGGCGAGCGTCGACGACGCACTCGCGGACCGCGTCGACGAACTGATCGCGGACCGGCTCGATGCCGCGCTCGACGAGCGGCTCGGCCCGGCGGGCGGTGCGACGGCGCCGACACGTGCGCCCGGAAACGCCGGCGACATCAACGTAAACGTCACGCTCGACGCTCCGACGGGCGAATCCGTCGAATCGGACGAGGACGTTCGTGTGACGCGTGAGACGACCGGGGAGACGGAACCGGACGGGCGTAAGACGAAGGGGGGGCGGAGCGGACAGACGAGCGAAACCGATCCGGGCGCGCGAAGGCGCGAAAACGCCTGTGACGGATGCGGAGAGATCGTACCCGGGGACCACGTCTACTGCCCAAATTGTGGAGAAAAGCAGTCGCACAGAGCGTTCTGCGAGTGCGGTGACGAGCTCCGAACCGACTGGGCGTTCTGCCCCGGCTGCGGGCGTCGGACCCCGGCGGCGGACGTTTTGAAAGACAGATAGGGTCCGTGACCGCACGTATACGCTCAAAATCGGGTTTTTTAGCAGTATGTCTTACAATCAGCGGTAGTTTTATATTGGTGGGCTCGATGAGTTCAGTTGCGTAAGACGGTCGTCTTACAGCGGGCGTCCGATGTGGGGTGCCGCCCCGCATCCGGGCGGTTCCGGGCTGTAAGACACACGCGTCGCGTGTTCGCCGTCTTACCGGGGGAATACCAATGGAGCGTGTGACACTACGAATCCCGAAACAGCAGATCGACGAGGTCGAACAGATGGTGGAAACGGGCGAGTTCCCGAACCGGAGCGAGGCGATCCGGTCGGCCGTCCGCGACATGTTGAACGAGCAGGACGGCGAGCGCGACGAGCGCGGCCGCAACCGCAACTGGGCGAAGGTGTAAACTGATGCAAGATCTCGTTCAGGACGCACTCGACAACGCGGAAGCGGAGCAGCGCGACATGGACGACGTCGACATGGGAGACGACGAGTTCGGGGACCCCCGGATCGTCATCGTCGGTGCCGGCGGCGCCGGGAACAACACCGTCAACCGACTGTACAACATCGGCGTCGACGGCGCCGACACCGTCGCCATCAACACGGACAAACAGCACCTCAAGATGATCGAGGCCGACACCAAGATCCTCGTGGGCAAGTCGCTCACGCAGGGGCTCGGTGCCGGCGGCGACCCCAAGATGGGCGAACGCGCCACCGAGATGGCCCAGGGGACGATCAAGGAGGTGCTCGGCGACGCGGACCTCGTCTTCGTCACCGCCGGGATGGGCGGCGGCACGGGAACCGGCGCGGCGCCGGTCATCTCGAAGATCGCCAAAGAGCAGGGCGCCATCGTCGTCGGGATGGTGTCGACGCCGTTCAACGTCGAGCGCGCTCGCACCGTGAAGGCCGAGGAGGGGCTAGAGACGCTCCGCAACGAGGCCGACTCGATCATCGTCCTCGACAACAACCGACTGCTCGATTACGTCCCGAACCTGCCGATCGGGAAGGCGTTCTCCGTGATGGACCAGATCATCGCGGAGACGGTGAAGGGGATCTCGGAGACGATCACGCAGCCGAGCCTCATCAACCTCGACTACGCCGACATGTCGACGATCATGAATCAGGGCGGCGTCGCGGTCATGCTCGTCGGCGAGACCCAGGACAAGAACAAGACCCAAGAGGTGGTGAACGACGCGATGAACCACCCGCTGCTCGACGTGGACTACCGCGGCGCCTCGGGCGGGCTCGTCCACATCACGGGCGGCCCAGACCTCACGCTGAAGGAGGCCGAGGGAATCGCGAACAACATCACCGAGCGGCTGGAGGCGAGCGCCAACGTGATCTGGGGCGCCCGCATTCAGGAGGAGTACAAGGGGAAGGTGCGCGTCATGGCGATCATGACGGGCGTCCAGAGCGCGCAGGTGCTCGGCCCCTCCACCCAAAAGCAGGCTGACAAGTCCCGGGCCGCGGTCGACGCCGACGACCTCGGCGACTCGCGCTCCCGGGCGGCCGAGACGAACGGGACCTCGGGGACCGCGGGCGCCGCGGACAACAGGGGCGAGCCGGCGGTCTCGGGCGGTACCGAACGCGACGCGTGGGAGTCCGACGGCGGCAGCGACCCGATCGAGAAGAACAACGGGCTCGACGTCATCCGCTGAGTCGAACCCCGGAACGGCCGACCGCCATTTTTCGAGACGGGTTGCGAACGAGGGTGCCGTCCCGTCAGACCGCTTCGATCGATTCCAGCAGGCGGCACTTCCGGCAGACGTCTCGGCTCGTCTGCGAGCCGCAGCGCTCGCACTCGCGGAGCGCGGAGCTTCCCCCGTCGTTTTCGCCCGTTTCGTCGCCCGGGCCGCCCGCTCCGGCGTCGCCGCGGTAGGCGTCGGCCGCGAGCGCGGACAGCTCCTCGTAGCCGGCCATGATCGAGTGGCGCGCGCCCGGATGGTTCTCCTCTAACTCGTGGATCGTCGACTGGATCTCGCCGCGGTACGCCTCCTCGGCGTGGGGGCACTCCGCCATGTGCGTGGGGAGGTCGCGGACGTGACAGTACAGCGCGATCTCCTTTTCCGGCACGTCGCGGAGCGGCTTGGCGCGCGGGACGAACGCGTCGGTGGCCTCGCGCTCGTCGAGGGGACCGAGCGAGGCGTCGAAGTGTTTCGCCACCTGTCGGACGTCGCCCTCGAGGAAGTTCATCATCGCGGTCTGCGCCTCGTCGTCGAGGTTGTGGCCGGTGAGCAGCTTGTCGGCGTCGAACTCGGCGGCGTAGTTCTCGAGCAGATCGCGGCGGAAGACACCGCAGTACGCGCAGGCGGCCATGTCCTCGGGGTCGTCCTCGACGACGTCGTCCATCCGCACGTCGAACTCCTCCTCGTAGGAGACCAGTTCGTGACGCAGCGAGAGGTCGTCGGCCAGCTCGATCGTGGCGTCGACGCTCGCGTCGCGGTACCCCTCGATCCCCTCGTGGATCGTCAGGGCGAGCATCTCGACGCGGGGGTCCTTCCCGAACACGTCGTCGAGGATCTGCGTCAGGGCGACGCTGTCTTTCCCGCCGGAGAGCCCGATCACCCAGCGGTCGGGGTCGTCGGGGGTCGCGTCCGGATCGAGGAGACCGTCCTCGCGGATCCGACGCTTCACGCGCTTCTCGACCGACTTCCGGAGGTGATCGCCACAGAGGTGCGCCCCGGAGTAGGCGGCGTGGTGAATCGCGTCGGCTCCGCACTTGTCGCACTCCATCGGTGTCGGGTTGCGGTCGCGCGGGGATACCCGTTTCGGGCCGACTACGTGAGGGGAGTATCGGCGGCGGATGGGAGCGACCTCGATTCGAACGCTCCCGAGGTGACGGCTATCGGTGAATAAACGGTTGCTGGCGGATCGACGGCGAACGCGGTCGAAGACCGGCCGCTCGTTTATAGATATCACCCGGCAGATCGGCTGTGAACGCCTCCAAAGCTCCAGCCGCTCGGCGATACGTGACCAACTTTGGATCGACGGCGAACAGCTCCAAAGCCCCAGCCGTGAGGACTCGCGCGGCTTGTTGCGCGCCTCGCTCAGTCGCTCGCGTTGCTCGCTCCTTCGCTGCGGTGCTTACTGCGCCGTGCTTCGTCCTCACGGCTGCCCCTTTGAGTCCCGCCCGACCGCGACCGCACCGCAGCCTCACGCCTCCCCAGCCTCGTTAGTCGCCCTCGCTCCGCTTCGGGCGACTAACTCCCTCGCGCGTGCCGTCTCGCGGTCGCCGGGGGCGACCACTCGCGGGCACGCGCCACGGTGTCCGTGTAACCGAGCGTTAGACGTCGACAACTCCGGGCGGGTTGTCGCCGGTTCCGACACCGGTTTGTCGGCGGGCCGTCCCGGATCGCCGTGAGCGATTCCCCGACCGGGGTCGACCGCGACCCCGAGCCGCGACCCCTGCGCGAGGACCCGCCGGCGGAGAGCGGGCGGACCCGCCTCTGGCGGCTCGGATTCAACCTTCTGCCCGCGTACCGGGGTACCGGGGCGCGCGTCGACCACATCGCGGCCGACTGGCGCTACGTCAGGATCCGGGTGCCGTTCAACTGGCGTACCCGAAACGCGGTCGGGACGATCTTCGGCGGCAGCATCTACGGCGCGATCGACCCGGTGTACATGACGATGCTCCGCCGGATCCTCGGGGACGGCTTCACGGTCTGGGACAAGTCGGCCGCGCTGGAGTTCATCGAGCCCGGCCGCGAGGCGCTGTACGCGGAGTTCGACCTGCCGACCGCGGAGACGGAGGCGATCCGCGACGCGCTCGGGCCGAGAGAGTCGACCGACCGCGAGTACCTCGTCTCGCTCGTCGACGAGGAAGGGGCGGTCCACGCGGCCTGCGAGAAGACGCTGTACGTGCGCCGCGACGCGTGAGCGGGGCGGCCGCTGAGCGGAAGGCCCCTACGCCGCTTTGCCGGCGACGAGCGCCTCCTCGACCGTCTCGACGAAGCGGTCGGGGTGTTCGACGTGCGGGAGCAGCCGCGCGCGGTCGAAGACGACGAGGCGGGCGTCGGCCGCGTCGGCGAGGTCGCGCCCGTCGGTGAGCGGGCTCACGGTCGCCTCCCGGCCCCAGACGATTGTCGGGGGGACGTCGAGGTCCGCGAGCGCGGTCGCCAGGTCGACCTCACTGTTGAGGCTCCCCGAGACGAACGAGGCGGGCGCGAACCGCGCGTTCTCGGCGTGAGTGGTGCGCCACTCGTAGTCGGTCCACTCCGCGCTCGGATTCCCGGGGTCGTCGTAGCCGTGGTCGGCGTTGAAGTACCGGATCGACGGCTTCGACGAGATGACGTTGAACAGCGCCTGCCCGACGAGGGGCGCGCGGAGCAGCTCGCGGAGCCATCCCTTGGCCGGGCTCGGTCCCGCGGTCGCGGTCGGACAGACGGCGACGAACCCGCGCAGCTCGACGCCGCCGTCCGCGTCGCCGTCGTCGACCGCCGCGACCGCGTACGCCGCCGACAGCGAGGAGGCGACGACGGCCGGCTCGTCGAACTCGGTGAGGAAGTCGTGGACGAAGTCCTCGTACAGGGCGGCGGAGTACCGGAGCGGCGGCCGGTCCGAGCGGCCGTACCCCGGGAAGTCGGGCGCGATCACGTGGTAGTCGGCCGCCAGGTCGTCAAACACCGCGCGCCACTCCCCGGAGGAGGCGGCGGCGTTGATCCCGTGGAGCAACACGAGGTCCGGGTCGTCCGGGTCGCCCGCCTCGGTGTACGCGACGTCCATCCCGCGCCAACGGAAGACGCCGTCGTCGCCGTCGAGCGGGGGCTCCAGTTCGCCCTCGTACCGGAGACCGGTGTTGAGCGCCGCGAGCGCGCCGACGCCGAGGACGGCGCTGCCGAGGAGGTTCCTGAGCTTCATGGAAAACTGTTGGTTCGCTGGCGACTTATACTCGTGGGACGCGGCGGCGCGGTCGAGTCCGGCGGCGCGGTCGAACTCGTGGGTGCGGTCGAACCCGTGGGTGCGGTCGAACCCGTGGGTGCGGTCGAACCCGTGGGCGCGGTCGAACCCGGCGGCGCCGCGACCCCGGGCGGTGACCGACGCGTCAGTCGTCGGGCTCGCTGTCCGCGACCTCGTCGACGCAGTCGGCGATCGGTCCCACGATCGCCTCCGCGACCGCGTACGGGTCCGTCTCGCGGTCGCGGACGCGCTCCGCGAGCCGGTCGATCCCGCCGCGACGCTCGATTTCGGCGGTCGCGAGCGCGCCCACGTCGGCCCGCACGAGCGTTCGGATCTCCTCGGCGTACCGACGGCGGTGGGTCGCTTCGATCTCGCCGGACTCGCGGAGGTACGTCGCGTGCGCGTCGAACGCCTCGATCAGTGCCTCGACGCCCTCGCCGGTGTTCGCGACGGTCTCTAACACGTCCGGCGTCCACGACGCGTCTGCGTCCGAGCCGTCGTCGGCGGACCCGGCGGCCGCGGAACCATCCGCGTCGCGACCGCCGTCCCGGTGGTCCGCCGCGGATCCGCCGGCACCGGCCGAGGCCGTCGAGGTCGGTCCGTGGTGACCGGCCCCGCGGCCCGTCGTCCCGCCGTCCCGCCGGTGAACCATCTCCTTCAGTTCGGCGACCGTCCGCTGTGCGCCGTCCATGTCGGCCTTGTTCACGACGAAGACGTCGCCGATCTCCAGGATGCCGGCCTTCAGCGTCTGTACGTCGTCGCCGGAGCCGGGCTGGACCAGCACCGCGACCGTGTCGGCGGTGCGGACCACGTCGACCTCGTTCTGTCCGGCGCCGACGGTCTCCAGGACGACGACGTCCTTCCCGAAGGCGTCGAGCGCCTTCGCGGCGTCCGCGGTCGCGGTCGAGAGGCCGCCGAGCTGGCCGCGCGCGCTCATCGACCGGAAGAACACGTCCATGTCACCGACGTTCGACCCCATCCGGATCCGGTCGCCGAGGACCGCACCGCCGGTGTACGGCGAGGAGGGGTCGACCGCGATCACCCCGACCGTGTCGCCGCGGTCGCGGTAGGCGGCGGCGAGCTTGTCGACCAGCGTCGACTTCCCGGCGCCCGGCGAGCCCGTGATACCGATCACGTCCGCGCCGCCGGTGTGCTCGTGAAGGGCGGAGACGACCGCGCGGTACCCCGGCGTTCGGTTCTCGATCTTGGTGATGACGCGGGCGAGCGCGCGGTGGCTCCCCGAGAGGAGGTCCTCGACGAGCGCGGCGTCCGCGTCGGAGAGCGACGGCGCGTCCGCGAACGCGGGTGCGTCCGGCCCGGCCATCTACGCGCGCTCCGGGACGTTGTTCCGGATGAACTCGATCGTCTCCTCCATCGGCGTCCCGGGGCCGAACACCTCGGCGACGCCCAGCTCCTTCAGCTCGTCCTCGTCCTCGTCCGGGATGATCCCGCCGACGAGGACGAGGGTGTCGTCGAACGCGTCGTACTCCTTGAGCCCCTCGATCACCTTCGGGACGAGCGTGTTGTGCGCGCCCGAGAGGATCGAGATGCCGAGGACGTCGACGTCCTCCTGGACCGCCGCCTGGACGATGTCCTCCGGCGCCCGGTGGAGCCCGGAGTAGACGACCTCGAAGCCGGCGTCGCGGAACGCCCGTGCGATCACGTGTGCGCCCCGATCGTGGCCGTCGAGCCCGACCTTCGCGACCAGACACCGGACGGCCCGTTCCTGCTGTTCGGCGCTCATACCTCATGCTGGGTCGCGTGCGGGTTTGATTCTAACGGACGATGGGGAAGGTTCGGGCGAGGGGGGCAGAGTCGTCCGAGCCGGATCCGCGACCGACGCGTTGAACGCGCGGGCGACCGTACCCCGCCCAATGACCGATAACGCCGAGGGCGACTCCGCCACGGCCGCGAGCGACCGCGACGACCGACTCCCGGCCGAGGCGCGGATCGGCCGCGCCGCGCTCCGGGTCGCCGACCTCGACGAGACGACCGCGTTCTACCGAGACGTGGTCGGCCTCGCAGTCCTCGACCGCGACGCCGAGCGCGCGACGCTCGGGGCGGGCGAGACGCCGCTGTTACTCCTGGAGCGCGACGCCGACCGCCCCGCCCGGAGCCGGACCGACGCCGGGCTCTTTCACACCGCGTTCCGGGTTCCCTCGCGGGCCGCGCTCGGCGAGGCGCTGGGGCGCGTGCGGGAGCGGTGGCGGCTCGACGGCGCCTCCGACCACCTCGTCAGCGAGGCGCTGTACCTCGACGACCCGGAGGGGAACGGCGTGGAGATATACCGCGACCGGCCCCGCGAGGAGTGGCCCGTCGACGACGGCGGAACGGTACGAATGGCGACCGACCCGCTCGACGTCGAGGGGGTCGCCGCCGCCGCGGCGACCGGGAACGGCGCTGACTCCGCCGCCCTCGTCGACCGCGCCCCGACCGGCACCGACGTGGGGCACGTCCACCTGGAAGTGACCTCGCTGTCGGCGTTCGAGGCCGTCTACGTCGACGGCCTCGGTTTCGAGGTGGGGATGAGCGGCCCGGACGTGCGGTTCGTCGCGGCCGGCGGCTACCACCACCACCTCGGCGCGAACACGTGGCGGGGGCGGACGACCCCCGCCGCCGGGCGCGGGCTCGCGTGGTTCGAGGTGGTCGTGCCCGACGCGGCCGCGCTGGACGCGGTCCGGGACCGACTCGACGCGGTCGCGGAGGAGGGGCGCGTCGAGCTCGCCGTCGAGGAGCGCGAGGGCGGGATCGCCGTCACCGACGCCGACGGCATCGAGGTCCGCGTTCGGAGGGAGTAGCCGAGCGGCTCGTACGCGATCGCGGGCCGAACCGCCTCACCGCCCGCTTACCCGACGATCGTTCGGAGCGTCGACTCGGTCAGGAACGTGGTGATGGAGACGGCGGCCGGGATGACGAGTATGTTGAACACCGCCGTCCCGATGAGCGCTCCCGCGCCGACGCCGAAGTCGCCGAGGACGACCACCGAGATAATGATGATCGCGAGCTCTGGGAACGACGTCGCGGCCGCGACGATGAGCCCGCCCTGAACCGCCTGCGAGACGCCGAAGCGGTCGCTGATCTTCGAGGTCGTCGACTCGATGACGTTCGCGCCCTTCCAGGTCAGCAGGAACCCAATCGCGCCCAAGGCGATCCAGACGGCGAGCGACTGGGCTCCGACGAGCTCCTACAGTACGGTCACTGGGGCCGGAGTCGATTAGCGCTCCCGAAGGCGTCGAGACGAAAGCCGGTCCGCCCGCGCCGGGGCGAACCGCGAGCCGCGCTCAGTAGATCAGCTCGTCGTCGTTCTCGATCATGTACAGCGTCCGCGCCGCGACGTTGACCGCGTGGTCCGCGATCCGTTCGAGGTCGCGCACCGCGAGCAGCGCCTGCGACACGTCGTCGAGGGAGGCTTCGAGCGCCTCGCCGTCCGTCGGCGCCGCGCCGTCTCGGGCCGCGTTGCGGGCGCGGTCGGCCTCCAGCAGCTCGCGGACGACCGCCTCGCTCGCCTCCCGACAGCGCTCGTCGAACGCGTCGTCGCTCGCCGCGATCTCGCGACAGGCGTCCGGGTCGCGGGCCGCGTAGGCGGCGACCGCGTCGGCAACCATCTCCCGGGCGCCATCGCCGAGGTCGCGTACGTCGACCGCGGGGTGAACGCCGCCCTCCGGGCCGCCGTACGCCGCGAGGTTCGTCGCGAGGTCGGCGACGCGTTCGAGGTCGGTGATGATTTTGAAGGAGGCGGCGACGAGCCGGAGGTCGCCGGCCACCGGCTGCTGGAGCGCGAGCAGCTCCGTACACTCGTCTTCGAGGGCGAGGTACGTCTCGTTGACCTCGTGGTCGCTCTCGATCACCGAGCGGGCGAGCTCGTCGTCGCCCGAGACCGCCGCCTCGACCGCGTCGTCGAGCCGGCCGCAGACGGTCTCGCCCATCGCGACCACGCCGTCCCGGAGCTCGTCGAGCCGCTCCTGGTAGTTCTCGCGGGGCATCTACCCGAACTTCCCCGTGATGTAGTCCTCGACGCGCTGCTCTTCGGGATCCTCGAATATCTTGGTGGTGTCGTCGTACTCGACGAGCCGGCCACCGGTGAGGAACACCGCGGTCCGGTCGGAGATACGGGCCGCCTGCTGCATGTTGTGCGTGACGATGATGACGGTGTACTCCTCGGCCAGGTCGTCGATGAGGTCCTCGATCTTCGAGGCCGCGACGGGGTCGAGCGCCGAGGTCGGCTCGTCCATCAGGATGACTTCCGGATCGGGCGCGATAGCGCGGGCGATACAGAGCCGCTGTTGTTGCCCGCCGGAGAGGTCGAGTCCCGAGGAGTCGAGCTGGTCTTTCACCTCGTCCCAGAGGGCGGCCGCCTTCAGCGACTCCTCGACGCGTTCGTCGACGTCGCCCTCGTAGCCCTGGATCTTCAGGCCGTACGCGACGTTGTCGCGGATCGACTTCGGAAACGGGTTCGGCTTCTGGAACACGATCCCGATCTTCCGTCGGAGCGCGACCGGGTCCACGTCGTCGTCGTACACGTTCTTACCGCCGAACTCGACGTCGCCCTCGACTCGGCACACCTCGATCATGTCGTTCATCCGGTTGATACACCGGAGGAACGTCGACTTCCCGCAGCCCGAGGGGCCGATCAGTGCGGTCACGTCGTGTTCGAATATCTCCATCGAGACGCCGTCTAACGCCTGTTCGTCGCCGTAGTAGACGTTCAGGTCACGCGTCTCGATGACCGTGTCACGTGCGTCGAGCGGGGCGTCCCGCGACGCTTCGTCGCCGGTCTCGATGGTCGTCTGGATCTTCGGGGAACTGTCTGATTCGCTCATTGGTTAGGTCTCACGTCCGTACTTGTTTCGGATAACGATTGCCGTCGCGTTCATCAGCAGCATCAGGGTGAGCAACACGACGGCCGCCGCCGGGACGACCCCGTGTCGGAACTCCGGCTTCGCGTTGGCCGACGCGGCGAAGATCTGTAGCGGGAGCGCCGTCGCGCTGGAGAACAGCCCGCTCGGCGGACTGTAGGTCGTCGTGGCGACCGCGATGATGACGAGCGGCGCGGTCTCGCCGATCGCCCGCGCCAACGCGAGGATCGTTCCGGTGAGGGTCCCCGGAATGGCCTCGGGCAGGACGACCTCGCGGAGCGTCTGCCACCGGCTCGCGCCCATGCCGTACGAGCCCTGCCGGAGGTCGTCGGGGACGGAGCGCAGCGCCTCCTGCGTCGAGACGATGACGATGGGGAGGATGAGCAGTCCGAGCGTCCCCGACGCCGAGACGACGATGCCGGTCCCGAACCCGAGCGTCCGCCGGAACAGCGCGAGCCCCAGCAGCCCGTACACGACCGAGGGGACGCCGGCGAGGTTCGAGATGTTCACCTCCAACAGCGTCGCGAGCCGGCCGCGGAATCCGGAGTTCGGCGCGTATTCCTCGAGGTAGATGGCCGCGCCGATCCCGACCGGGAACGCGAGGACCGCCATGAACCCGACGATGATGATCGAGCCGACGATCTGCGGATAGACGCCGGCGTTGCTCGCGGTCAGCCCGTCCCACGACTCCAGGACAAGGGTCGGCGTGAGGAACGTGTCCGGGGTCTCGATCCCGAACCGCTCGACGAGCGCCGCTCCGAGCAGCGCGCCGCCGAGGAGGACGAACGGCCCGGCGAGGCCGACACGTCCCGCGGGATTGGTTCGGACGGACCGCCGGACGACGTAGCCCGTGGGGACGACGAACGCCGAGAAGAGGACGACCAGAAGGGACGCGTTGGCCCCGGTCGCGATCGACGCCCCGGCGACGGCGAGCCCGCCCGCGGCGACGGCTCCCCCGGCGACGGCACCGGTGCGACGGCCGCGGCGCGAGGCGGTCAGCGTCCCGACGAGGAGCGCCGCGGGGACGGTGACGAGGCCGAAGTACATGATCCACTCCGCCGCGATCCCGAGCGGCCCGCTGATCGGGCCGTCCACCACGGCCGCGACGCCGATGCCGACGAGGATCGAGACGAGGATGAGCGGTCCGGTGTACGCCTGACCCTCGGTCGTCCGGTCGTACGCCAAGACGAGCATCGGGGGGAGCGAGGCGAAGACGCCGTAGATGAACACGTCGTAGGGGCTGAGCGCGTCGACGACGGCGTACGTGACGGCGCTCAAGAGGAGCCCCCCGAACACCGCCGCGAACGCCACCGCGTTGGCCGTCCGCACCGCCGGTCTCCGACGGGCGTACAGCGTGAACGCGGCCGTCGGCGCCACGAGGGTGCCGAGGTAGACGAGGAACCACGCGGGCGACGCGGTCCCCGGCCGGAACGCGTCGACCGAGATGTACGCGAACAACACGAGCAGCGAGACGATCCCGACGAGCGTCGCCGCGACGAGCGCGACCTCGAAGAGCTGTCCCTTCAGCTGCTGGAGCCGGAGCGCCGCGCTTCGGCCGAGTTGGTCGCCGGTGGAGTCTTCGGTCGCCATTCAGTACTCCTCCCGGAAGCGCCGTCTGACCAGTTCGGCGAGGACGTTCATGATCAGCGTGATCGCGAACAGCGTCATTCCGAGCGCGAACATCGCCTCGTAGGTGGGGCCGCTCCCGTAGGAGTCGGCGCCGGCGATCTGGACCATCGCCGCCGTGATGGTCTGACTCGACTCCGCGAGGTTGCGGAGGACGTTCGGGAAGTACGGCATCTGCGGGCTCATTCCCATCGCCATCGTGACCGCCATCGTCTCGCCGATGGCCCGCGAGATCGCGAGGACGTACGAGGCGACGATGCCGGAGGTCGCCGAGGGGACGACGATCCGCGTCGAGACGTCGAACTTCGTCGACCCGAGCCCGTAGCCGCCCTGCCGGAGACTGTCCGGAACCGCGCTCAGCGCGTCCTCGCTGATCGACGAGACCATCGGGATGATCATGATCCCGACGACGACGCTCGCGGACAGCGCGTTGAACGTGCCGAGCGAGGGCATGACGAGCGTGAACTCCGGGAGGATCGGGACGCCGGCCGGGACGAGCTGCACGGAGATCGGGAGGAAGCCGTCGATCAGCGGCGTCACGTACACGAGCGCCATGTAACCGTAGATCACGGTGGGCACGCCGGCGAGGATCTCCAGGGCCGGCTTCAGTATCGATCGGGCCGTATCGCTCGCGTACTCGCTGAGGTATACCGCCGCCGCCAAGCCGATTGGGAGCGCGATCAACGCCGAGAAGATGGTAACGATAAGAGTTCCACTTATCAGCGGGAGCACGCCGTACGAGTTCGCGATGACCGGGCTCCAGTTCGTTCCGGTGAAGAACGCGATCGGCGATATCTGCGACCAGAACGAGAGCGCCCGTCCCGACAGCGCGAGGATGATCCCGACGGTTACGAGTATCGTCAAGCCGGCGCTCGCCGCTATCAGGCGGCCGTAGAGCCGTTCCTTACGGACGACGAACCCGCTCCGTTGGAGCGACCCGACCCCGCTGTCCGATTCGTTGCTCATTCAGATTGGTAAAACGTGAGGTGTGTAATCAGCGTTCCCCTTCGGACGTTACGCGCTGTACTCGTACTCGCCGGCGATCGCCTCCTCGAGGTTGGCGAGGTTGCTGTCGACCATGTCCTGGCTGGCCGGCACGTAGCCGATGTCCTCGGCGACGTAGTCTTTGGCGGCCTCGTTGATGTAGAACTCGATGAACGCCTGGAGGTGGTTCTTCTCCTGGATCTTGCCCATGTGGCCGTAGCTGAACAGCGGCCGAGCGAGCGGGTAACTCCCGCTCTGTGCGGCTTGGAGGCTGGGCTCGACCGGGTCGCTGCCGCCCTCGCTGAGACTGAGCGCCTTGACCGTGTCCGGGTTGTTCGTGTAGTACGCGAAGGGGAGGTAGCCGAGCGCGTACCGGTTCCCGGAGACGCCCTGCGCGATCAGGTCGTCCTCCTCGGTGCCCTCGAAGTCGCTGCGGATGTCCTGGTCCGCCTCGGTCTCTCCGATGACCGCCTCGATGAAGTAGTCGTACGTCCCCGACGTACTCGCCGGCCCGTAGAGGTCGAACGGCTCGTCCGGCCAGTCCGAGTTGACGTCGGACCACAGTTCAGGCGCGGTGTCCGGCGACCAGATGGTCCGGAGCTCCTCCAGCGAGATCGAGTCGATCCAATCGGCCTCGTTGTTGACGACGACGGTGAGCGCGTCCTGCGCGAGGAAGAACTCGACCGGCTCGATGCCGTTGTCGCGACAGCGCTGGAGCTCGTTCTCGGTGATCGGCCGGCTCGCGTTGTTCATGTCGCTGTCGCCGGGGATGAACACGTTGTTGAACCCGCCCCCGCTGCCGTCCCGGGTGAGGTTGAAGCTCACCTCGGAGTGCTGTTCGGCGAACTGGCGAGTGACCTCCTGAGCGACCGGATAGACGGTACTGCTCCCGGAGATCCGGATGTCTCCGGAGAGGGTCTCGCCGCCGGAGCCGTTTCCGGAGCCGCCGTTTCCGGAGGTACAGCCCGCGAGCCCGAGCGCCCCGGCACCGGCGATTGCCGCGAGCGATTTGCGCCGCGTGATCCCCGCTGTGTCCGCGTCGTGGCTAGAAGCCATCACCGAACGGTGGTCGTCGTTCGATTAAGTAGTATGCTATGAGTGGTACGGGGCGACCCGTACGACCCGGTACGGCTATGTGAAGATATATACTCTATATAGCGATCCGGAAAATCGCGATTTGGGATCGAAGACGGCTCCGGGGAGTCGGAGTCGAGAGGCGACGACGCCGAACCGAGACGGAAACCGAGACGTGGTTTTAAGTCCTCGTACCGGGAGAAGCCGGACGAATGACGCCTCCTACGACCGACGGGCCGCCGGCGCCGACGACCTCCCGAGAGGAGGCGTGGGTGGCTCACGCCGCGCTGCTCAACGCCGCGCGGAGCGCGACCGACGAGGACCTCTCGTACCGCCGTCCGATCGAGTCGATCGAGCGCGGCGCGGCGCTCGACGACGAGGGAGTCGCCCTGCTCCGCGACGCGCTCGTCGACTACCTCGGCGACGCGCCCGTCCGCGACCGCGCCCCCGGACGGGCGCTGTTGCGGCGGACCGACGACGCGGCGGGCCAGCGGTCGCGACGCGCGTAGTCTCGACGGCCACGCGAAAGCCGGCCGCCGCCCGCTACGAGCCCGCCGCCACCGCCTCGATCAGCAGTTCCGCGACGTCGACGATCTCCACCTCGTCCTCGAAGTCGCCCGTCTTCCGGCCGTCCTCGAACATCGTCGTACACATCGGGCAGGCGACGACGAACTTCTCGATCGCGGCGCCCGCGTCGGTGTCCTCGACCGCCTCGCGGAGGCGCTCCTCGCTCGGCTTGACGTCCTCCTCGTGTTCGGTCCAGAGCCCGCCGCCCCCGCCGCCACAGCAGAAGGAGTCCTCGCGCGAGCGCGGCATCTCGTGGAGGTCGGCGCCGGTCGCGCGGATCAGCTCTCGCGGCGCCTCGTACTCGTCGTTGTACCGGCCGAGATGGCAGGGGTCGTGGTAGGTGACGGTGTAGTCCAGCTCGTCGCCGGAGAGGCCGAGCCGACCGTCCTCGACCAGCTCCTCGACCACCTGCGTCCAGTGGAACACGTCGATCTCTCCCGCCGGGTTCCACGGCTCCTCGCGGTCGAACGGCATCATCGGGTCGTCCGCGAACTCCGCGAAGTCGACCTCGGGGTACTCGTTTTTGATGGTGTTGTACGAGTGCGGGTCGGTACAGACGACGTTCTCGAACTCGCAGTCCGCGAACGTCTCGACGTGGTGGCCCGCCAGTTCGAGGTAGAGGAACTCCTCGCCGATCCGACGGATGTCGTTGCCGTCGGTCTTCTCGTCGTCGAAGAGGACGCCGAACGACACGTCGGCCTCGTCGAACAGGCGGGCGAGCGCCCGGGCGACCTTCTTGTTCCGGTCGTCGAAGCTCGGGTAGTCGCCCACGTACCAGAGGTATTCGACCTCGGTCTCGCGGGCGTCTTGGACCTCGACGCCGTCGTCGAGGTCGTCCGTCCAGTCGCCCCGCGCCGACTGCGGCTCGCCGAAGGTGTTCCCCTTCTGCATCACGTCCTGAAACACGTCCTGGAGGTTCGAGTCGACCGCCCCCTCGTCGACGAGCTGGCGGTTCAGCTTCGTGAACGAGGTGAGGTGTTCGATGTCGACCGGACAGGCGTCCATACACGCCATACAGGACATACACGACTCCATCGACTCGGCGTCGACCACGCCGCCCTCGTCGGCGACGATGGGGACTGTACCACCATCTGCGCTCGCGACGCCGCCGTCCGTCGCCATCGCTTCGCCCCCGCTCCCCGCCACCGGATCGTCGCTCACCGACTCGCGATACGCCTTCAGGTCGAGGATGACGTTCCGCGGGTCGAGGTTGCGACCGACCGTGTCGGCGGGGCAGGCGTCGGTACACCGCCCGCACTTCGTGCAGGCGTCGCCGTCCATCAGCTCCTTCCACGTGAAGTCGTCGAGCGACTCCGCGTTGGTGTGATCGAGGTCGGCGGGGACGTTCGGGAGCCGCGCGCCCGCCTTCTCGTCGCGGGCGACGACGTTGGCGAACGAGGAGATCATGTGGAACGGCTTCGCGTACGGGATCCACGCGACGAACGCGAACGCGAGCAGCGAGTGGCTCCACCAGAGGACGCCGTATATCGCCTCGGCGCCCGCGGCCGTGAGCCCGGCCGCCTCCAGCCCGGTCGCGAGCGCCATCCCGACGAAGCTCACGGTCTCGGTCGCGCGCTGCGCCTGGCCGACCATGCTCACGCCCTCGACGAGGAAGCCGCCGACGCCGAGCAGGAACAGCGTCCAGACGAACGCGTCGTCCTCGAGGGAGGTGTGTTTTCCCCACAGTCGGTCCTCGCGGGTCTTGTAGCGGCGGTAGGCGGCCATGCCGACGCCGACGACGAACAGCAGGCCGAACGCGTCGACGGCGAACTGGTAGGCGAGGTAGAACTCGCCGACCCAGAACGACTCGCCCGTCAGCGGGCGGTACAGGTCGATGTCGATCCCGAGGATGGTCGTCGCGACGAGTAAGACGAGAAACCCCCACAGGACGAACGTGTGCATCACGCCCGTGTACAGGTCGCCGTCGAACTGGTTCTCGTTCGCGAGGACCGTCTTCGTCGCCGCGACGACCCGACCGGGGAGGTTCGACAGTCGATCCCGCGGGTCAGCGCTCCCGCGCGCGTACGCCGCGAACCGGGCGTAAACGCCGTAGAGGAAGACGAGGACCGCGACGGCGGCGAGCCAGTAGAACGCCGCCTTCCCCACCGGACCGATAGTCCAGAAGGTCTCGCGGGTGGCCGCCTGTAGGGGAATCATGATCGATCACCGGGATACGGTCGGGTTAAAACTTGCCACAACGCGGCGGTCGTCGCTCGGCGTTCACGCGGTTCCGGGCCCGACGACGGCGCAGCGCCCGCGAAGCGCGCCTGCCGCGGAGCGTCAGGCGAGCCGCAGGACCGCGGCCGCGAACATCGACGCGGCGAGCGCCAGCGCCGGGGCGTCGACGCGGCGGAAGGCCAGCCGCGGGAGCGTCGGGTTCCACGCGAAACACCGGGCGACGAGCGCCGTGCCGAGCCGGTCCGCTCGGGAGAACGCTCGCGAGAGCCCGCCGACCGCGACGAGCCGCATCCGCTCGCGCCGGGGGCGCTCCGCGCCGAGCCGCGCGCGGACCGCCGCCCGCGTCGCCGCGAGGTCGCGTTTCAACAGTGGGAGGAATCGGAAGACGAGCGCGACGCCGACGCCGAGGAAGACGCCCGGTCGACCCGGGACCGTCCGCTGGACCGCCGCGCGCGACTCCCGGACCGGGGTCGACCGCACGTAGGCGGCCGCGACGACGAGCAGCAGGAGGACGCGGTAGCTCGCGAGCCCCGTCACGGCGGCGCGCTCGACCCGAAACCACGGCGCGCCGAGCGTCGCGCCCGCGACGAGGGGAGCGAAGAGGAGGACCGGGAACGCGACCCGATAGCCCCACAGGTCCCGCGGCCCGCCGTCGGCGGCGAGCAGGCAGCCGACCGCGACGAGCGTGAGGAGGGCGAGCCCGCGCGGCGTGGTGTACGCGTACGCGACGGCCGCGAAGGCGACCTGAACGAGGAGTTTCGACCGGGGGTCGAGCCGGTGGGCGAGCGAGTCGCCGGGGACGAACGAGAGGGTCATTCGGTCTGGGTACCGATGCCGCCGCCCTCGGGCACCCGCACGTCCAGCCCGGGGAGCGACTCGACCGCCTCCTCGGGCGGCGCGTCGACCGCGATCCGCCCGTCCGCGAGTCCGACGATCCGGTCTGCGAGCGCGGCCACGTCGCGGAGGTCGTGGGTGACGACGACGACGCTCGTCCCCTCGCGGTGAAGCGCCCGGAGCCGCGCCACGACCGACCGCCGGGCGGGCTCGTCGAGGCCGGTGAACGGCTCGTCGAGGACCAGGTGGTCGGGCTCCATCGCGAGCGCCCCCGCTATCGCGACGCGCTCGCGCTCGCCGCCCGACAGCGAGTCGATCCGCTCGCGCTCCCGGCCCGCCATGTTCACGGCCGCGAGCGCCTCGTCGACCCGCCGGTCGATCTCGTCGTGCGAGAGCCCGAGGTTCTCCGGCCCGAACGCGACGTCCGCGCCGACGGTGGCGGCGACCAGCTGGTCGCGCGGGTCCTGGAACACCATCCCGACCGCCGAGCGCGCGGCGACGAGGTCCTCCTCGACCGGCGTCCCGTTCACCGAGACGTGCCCGGCGTCCGGCTCGACGAGCCCGTTGAACGTCCGGACCAGGGTGGTCTTCCCCGAGCCGTTCGCGCCCGCGACGACGAGGAACTCGCCGTCGGGGACGGCGAGGGAGACCTCGTCGACCGCGGCGGTTGCGCCCTCGCTCTCGGCGTTGTCTTCGCCCCGCCCGTACCGACACGTGACGCCGTCGAGGTCGATCACGGTCCCGCCCCGCGTGCGCTCACGGTCGCCTCACGCCGCGGCGATCGCGTCGGACCTGACGACGCCGACGGCGGCGGCGATCTTCAGGGCCTCGGCCGGGAGGAACGCGACGGCGCCGACGGCGATCGCCTCGACCGGGCCGAGCGAGAGGACGATCGCCAGGCCGGCGACGCCGAACCCGTAGATGACGACGGTGCCGAGGACCATCGCGCCGACGAGCGACGGGAGGCCGACGGAACGGAGGTCGCGCAGCGCCGCGCCGCGGTGGACGACCGCGCCGACGACCGCCGCGGCGATCGGGTACGACCAGAGGTAGCCGGCCGTCTGCCCGACGAGGGCGCCGACGCCGGCCGACCCGCCCTCGAAGACGGGCGCGCCGAGCGCCCCGGCCGCGAGGTAGAGCACGAGCGACGCGCCGCCCCACACCGGACCGAGGAAGATCCCCGCGAGGAAGACGCCGAGCACCTGAAGGGTCACGTCCACCGGCGAGACCGGGTTCGGGAACGTGACGTACGCGAACGCGCCGACGAGCGCCGCGAACAGCGCGGCGCGCGCGAGGTTCGTCGCCGCCTCGTCGCCGACGAGGTCGACGGACTCCGTGTTCGTTGCCATACCCGAACGGACTCGTAAACTCACTTTAACGTAGCGGTTTACGAGTTTGGAGCGGCTCGGCCGAATCCGAGTTCGAGCACCGAGAGGCCCCCTCGATAATCCTCGGATAATAACGTTCATGCCCGGCCGGCGTCCACGACGCGAGTATGCCCAAGATAAGCGTCGAGATTCCGGCGGAGCTGCTCGCCGACCTCGACGAGCACGTCGGCGACGACGGGAAGTTCGTGAACCGCAGCGACGCGGTGCGCGCGTCGATCCGGAAGAACCTCGACCTGCTCGACGAGATCGACGCCCGACACGACCGCCTCGACGGAGATTCCGCGTCGACCGCGGCCGGAGCGGCGGAGGAGACCGATGAGTAGCCGGACCGCGGGCAGCGAGAACAGTCCCTTCCGGGCCGACCCGCTTGACCGGTCGGCGGTCGCGGCGGTGGCGCTGATCACCTTGTTCACGGTCGCGCTCGCGACCGCACAGGTCACCGCCGCGAAGGTGCTCGCGCTGCCGCTGCCGTTCGCACTCCCGATCGTCGGGACGGAGATCCTGCTGCCGGGCGCCGCGCTCGCGTACGCGCTCACGTTCCTCGCGTCGGACTGCTACGCCGAGCTGTACGGGCGGCGAGCGACGCAGGTGGTCGTCAACGTCGCGTTCCTCGCGAACTTCCTCGTGTTGGCGCTGGTGTGGTCGACGCTCGCGGCGCCCGGGAACGACCCCGGGATATCGGCCGCCTTCCAGACCGCGCTCGGCCCGGCGACGAACGTCGTCGCCGGCAGCCTGCTGGCGTACGTCGTCAGCCAGAACTGGGACGTGTTCGTTTTCCACGCGATCCGCGACCGCACGGGCGAGGGGATGCTGTGGCTCCGCAACATCGGCTCGACCGCCACGAGCCAGGCGATAGACACCGCCATCTTCGTCGGCGTCGCCTTCTACGCCGCGCCGCTCCTGCTCGGCGTCGGGAACCCGCTCCCGGGAAGCGTGCTGCTCGCGCTCGGAGTGGGCCAGTACCTGCTGAAGCTCGCGATCGCCGTCCTCGACACGCCGGTCGTCTACCTCGTCGTCGGCGCGGTCCGGGACTGACCGGGCCGACCGCGTTCAGGTTCGTCCGTCCCGCTCTCACAGCGCTCAGGCGACCGCCAGCGCTCGTCCCGGGCTGTCGGGGAGGTCGACCGGAACCCGTTCGAAGGAGTCGCCCGCGTCGCGGGTGACGAAGAGCCCCCGGTTCGAGAGCGCCCAGACCTCCCCGGGTGATCGCCCGGCCGCCAACACCGCCCGGTACGTCCCCTCGCCCGTCGGGACCCCGCGGTCGTCGAGGCGCTCGAACGCGCCCGCGTCGCCTCCCGGCCCCGTCGTCGCAACCTCACCCTCCGCATCGCGACGATAGCGGTACAGGTACGCCTCGCCGCGGCGGTGGGCGGCGGTCGCGCTCGCGGCCGCGCTGACCAGGGCGGTGTTCGGGTCGCCGGGGTCGACCGCGAGCCCCCAGACGTAGCCGTGATCGAGGCCGGCGTCGCGGACGCGCCACGAGTCGCCGCGGTCGCCGCTCTCCGCGAAGCCGTCGCCGGCGGCGGCGTAGACGCGGTCGGGCGCGTCCGGGTGCGTCGCCATCGCGTGAGTGTCGCGGCGCGACCCCGGCGGGCGGTCGGTCCACGTCTCGCCGCCGTCGGGCGTCACGGCGAGCGCGCCCGCCTCGATGCCGAAGAGCCACCGCTCCGGGTCGGCCGGAGAGGGCTCGATCCACCGCACGTGATGCGTGTCGGGCCGCGGCGGGAACGACCACTCGCGCGCCGACGGGAGGTCGGGCAGCCCGCCGACCCGCTCCGCCGTCTCCCCGCCGTCCGCGGAGCGGTACGCTCGCGAGGGCTCCGTGCCGATCCAGACGATCCCGGAGTCGTGCGGGCTCGTCGCGACCGCGGTCACCGCGTCCGGTCCGGAGCCCTCGGGTCCCAGCATCGAGTCGGCGGTGCGGGCGAACCGGTTCCCGCCGTCGACGGAGCGGAACAGCCCCGCATCGAACGTCCCCGCGAGGACGCGCGGGGACGAGTCCCCGAGCGTCCCCGCCTCGTCGGCGGGACCCGGACTCGCGACGGAGAGGCACTCGACCCGCTGGCCGGACAGGCGCGTCTCGACCGAGCCGGTCTCGGGGTCGACGATCCGGAGCCCGTCGTCGTAGGCCGCGTAGATTCGCATGGGTCGGAGTTCGGACAGGAGGCTCAAAAGCGTACGCCGGTTCGGCGGGGGTCTCGGGACAGCGGCACGCCGAGCCCCCGGCGCGTCGGCGGACGGGGTTCCACGAGCGCAAGAGACTTACCGCCTCCCCCCGTGCGAACTGTACGCATGGATCTTCGCGTCCAGGGAGACGTTCCCCCCGATCCGTTCCTCGGCGCCGCGGACCTCTTCGAGACCGAACACTCCGTGGAGGCGCCGGTCCGCGTGGTGGTCCGCGAGGACCCCGACGAGCGGACCTGGGCCGGCCACTACGACGACCACCACGTCCTGAACGTCTCCCGACGGGCCGCCACCAGCGCGATGGCGCGCGAGCTGGCGATCCACGAGTTCGCGCATATGGCGCGCTACGAGGAGGGCCACCCCTCTCACCTCCAGTCGACGGAGGAGGCGCTGTACCTGGGCCTCTCCGGCGAGGAGGTCGAGCGCCGGAAGCTCGCGCACTGCTACCAGATCGCGAACCACATGAAGGACATCTACGCCGACGACATCACGCTCTCGGTGGCGCCCGCGGACAAGCTCCTCGGGTTCCTCGAGTCGACGCTGGCGGCCGCGGTCGCGGACCGGCCCGACGTGTCGCGCACCGGATCGCCGCCGGTGACGGCCGGCGCCGACCCCGAGATCACGGCCGTCAACGCCGCGTTCGCGCTCGCGCTGATCGAGCGACACGACATCGCCGGCCCCGACCACCGCATCTACGACCTCGCGCGCGCCGCCGGCAGCGACACCGACGCCGTCGACGTCGACGCGTTCAAAGGGCGATTCCTCGACCTCGGCCACGACCCCTCCGAGAGCGACTACCGGAAGGCGCTCGTCGCGGCCGCCCGCGCGTACGCCGTCTGAAACCGGAACGCGGCTCACGGACACGAACCGGCTCACGGACACACGAACGGTCGGGCTGCGGAGCGGCTCGCGGGCGGCCGAACTACCCGATTGCGACTATCCGGTAGGAATCACGCGGTGGCGCGTGCCTCCGAGCGCCCAGCGGGCGCGAGGAGCACGCGCGAGGGAGTCGCTGGCGCCGGCGGCGCCAGCGACGAGGCTGGGGAGGCGTGAGGTGCCGTGCGGTGCGGGACCCGAAGGGTCCGTAGCCGATCCGCCGTCAGAATTTATGAACGATCGCTCCGCCTCAAAAACGTCGTGTTCCGCGTCCTATTCCACGTCGTTCCGGGCCGGGGCGCCGTCGCCGTCCGCCTCGACGGAGCCGCCCTCGTCGGTCGAATCGACCGACTCCACCGGAGCGCTCGAGTCGTCCGCCGCGCCGACGCCGTCGAGGACGGTGACGCGAGCGGACATGATCCGGGTGTTGTCGACGCGCTCGATGCGGATCCGGATCTGGTCGAACTCGATCTCCTCCCCCTCCTCGACGAGGCGCCCGGCGCGGTTGAACACGAAGCCGGCGAGCGTCTCGAACTCCTCGCCCTCGGGGAGGTCGATCCCGAGGATCTCGTTGACCTCGTCGATGTTCACCTCGCCTTGAACGACGGCGACGTTGTCGTCGACGAACTCCACCGGCGCCTCCTCGTCGCCCTCTAAGATTTCGCCGACGATCTCCTCGACCATGTCTTCGAGGGTGATGATCCCCTCGGTGGTGCCGAACTCGTCGATCACCGTCACCATCTGGAGGCGGTTGTCCTGCATCTCCGCGAGCAGCTCGTCAGCGTTCTTCGACTCGGGGACGTGGAGGGTGGGCTTGACCACCCGCTCTAAGGAGGGCGTCCCCTCGGAGTAGCGGAGTTCGCGGACCAGGTCGCGCACGGTGACTACCCCGATGATGTTGTCGAGGTTCCCCTCGTAGACGGGGACGCGCTCGTGGTCGGCCTGGATACACGTCTCGATCGCCTCCTCGACGGAGTCCTCCTTCGCGACCGCCGTGACGTCCAGTCGCGGCGTCATCACCTCCTTGGCGATGGTGTTGTTGAACCGGAAGATGCGGTCGAGCATCTCCCGCTCCTCCTCTTCGATGACCCCTTCGCGCTCGCCCGTCTCGATGATGTTCTGGATCTCGTCGCGGGTGACGTACGTCGACTCGATCGCCGCCGAGCCGCCGATGACCGCGTTGACGCCCTTCACGATGTAATCGAAGAGGACGACGAGCGGGTACAGCGCGTACTCGGAGGCCTTCAGCGGGCGAGCGATCCGGAGCGCCCACGACTCGGTGTGCTCGACGGCGTACGACTTGGGCGCGCTCTCCCCGAAGATCAGTACGAGCGTCGTGATGCCGAACGTCGTCGCCAGCACCGACTGGCCGCGGGAGAGGTAGATCCCGAACAGCGCGGTGGCGATGGAGGTCATCGCCACGTTGACGATGTTGTTGCCGACGAGGATCGTCACCAGCAGGCGGTGGGGGTTCTGTTTCATGTCGCTGATCGTCTTCGCGCCCGTCACCCCCTCGTCGACGAGGCTGTCGATGCGGTGTTGCGGCAGCGAGAACATCGCGATCTCGGACGAGGAGAAGAACGCCGAGAGCCCGACTAAAAGCAGGATCGCGACGACGCCGAGGAGGGTGATGACCCTGTCACCCGGCATCGGTACCTGGAGGACGTCGACCAGCGGCGCAGTAGACGACAAGCCCATGTTCGTTTGTCTTCCGTCGGCCCGCGATTAAAGCGTTCCCTTCGAGTACCCGCGGCGCGTCCCTTCGCGGTCGCCGAGCGGCGCGTTCCGACGGTCGCCCGGACGCGCCGCGTTCGAGGGTGCCGCTGCCGACACGATTACCCGTCTCGCGGGCGAATCGAGACGTATGAGCGAGCCACAGATCACCCTGTACCGGCTTCAGGCGTGCCCGTACTGCGAGCGCGTGGTCCGGACGCTGAACGAACTGGACCTCGAGTACCGCTCCCGGTACGTCGAACCGATGCACTCCGAGCGCAACGTCGTCAAGCGCGTCTCCGGCGCCCGGAGCGTGCCGGCGATCGTCGACCGGGAGACCGGCGTCACCATGTCCGAGAGCGCGAACATCGTCGAGTACCTGAAGGGAACGTACGGCGACGCGGCGACCGACGGGGGCCGCGCAGTCGACGACGCGGCGACCGACGGGGGCCGCGCAGTCGACGACGCGGCGACCGACGGGGGCCGCGCAGTCGACGCCGAGGGAGGTGCCTGAGATGCCCGACTTCGACGTCGTCTCCCTGCCCGAGACCGACCACGTCGCCGAGGGCGACACGGCGCCAGACTTCACCCGCCCCCTGGTGAACGGAGAGTACTGGGAGGACCGCGCGCTGGCCGACGTCGTCGACGGGCCGACGCTCCTGCTGTTCCACCCGATGGACGGCGCCTTCCAGGGGACGTACCTCTACAACACGGTCGA
This sequence comes from Halorubrum sp. SP9, assembly GCF_005435015.1. NCBI lineage: Archaea > Methanobacteriati > Methanobacteriota > Halobacteria > Halobacteriales > Haloferacaceae > Halorubrum > Halorubrum sp. SP9. Next base: position 38,623 of record NZ_SGXU01000007.1, on the reverse strand, counting down.
CGACCACGGGTGGAGCGACGACGTCGACGTGCTCGGCGTCTCGATCTCGACGCCGTACGCCCACAAGCGCCTGCTCGCCGACCGCGGCGACGGCGTCCGGATCTTCTCCGACCCGGGCGCGGACGTGATCGAGGAGTACGGCCTCGCACAGGACATCGACGGGATGACCGGGATCACGGAGAGCCGGCCGGCCGTGTTCCTCCTCGACGCCGACCGCACCGTCGAACACGCGTGGGTCGCGAGCGAACACCCCGAGTTCCCCGACGCCGAGGCGATCGACGACGCGGTCGCGGACCTCGTCGACTGAGCGGAGTCGGGCTCACCGATTGACGCGCACACACTCGTCACCCTTTTTCAACTCGGCGCCGAACGAACGCGCGTGACCGCCGACACGAGCGACGACCGGCCGGACCGATCCGACGAGCTGCGCGCGGCGGCCGCCGCCGTCGAGCGCGGCGACCCCGTGGTCTATCCGACCGAGACGGTGTACGGGCTCGGCGCCGACGCGCTCGATTCCGACGCCGTCGAACGCGTCTTCGACCTGAAGGGCCGCGACCGGTCGAAACCCCTCTCGCTCGGCGTCGCGAGCGTCGACGCCGCGCTCCGCTACACTCGACCGACGGAGCTGACCGTCGCCTTCGCCCGCGCGTTCCTCCCGGGGCCGGTGACCGTCGTCGTCGAGCGCGGCGATCGGGTGCCGGACGCGCTCACCGCCGGCCGCGACCGCGTCGGGATCCGCGTGCCGGACCACGACCTCGCGCGGGCGCTCCTGAGCGAGACCGGTCCGCTCACCGCGACGAGCGCCAACGTCTCCGGCACCGGCAGCGTCACGGACCCGAGCGAACTCAGCGACCGGATCCGCGAGGGAGTCGCCGCCGTGATCGACGGCGGGGAGGCGCCCGGCACGGAGAGCACGGTCGTCGACCCCGACTCGGGGACTATCCACCGGCGCGGCGCGATGGCCGGCGCCATCGAGGCGTGGCTTGCGGACCCGCCGGTGGACGGGTAGGAAGGTTCGAAAAGACCGGTCGCGGCGTTAAACGGAGAGGTCGCCCTTCGCTTTGATCACGTCGAGGTCCTCGGCGTCGACCGTCTCGACGTCGAGCCAGTGGGGGACGTACTCGCGTTTGTCGTAGGCCTCGCGCTCGTCTTCGGTGCCGACCGTACACCAGAGCTGCGGTTCGTCCGGGCCGTGCCAGCCGCCCTGAACGTTGATGCCGAAACAGACCAGCTCCTCGCCGTCGTGCTCGATCACCGCGTCCTTCCGTATGTCGGGGTCGCCGCGGATGATGAGGTGTTGCATGTGCCGGGGTTCGCGTGTTCCGGGCTTAATCGCTTCGATACCGCGGATCGGATCGCGGGGCGCCCTCACCAGCCCGCGTCTAAGTCCTCGACGAGCGCGCCGAGGATCTCCCGGGTCGTCGCGACGACGATCGGTTCGAGCGCGTCCGGGTCGCTGTTCGTCGGGTCGCCGAGCCCGCCCAGTTCAGTCACCTCGTCGAAGTACTCGTAGCTCCGCGTTCGGGGCATCTCGTCCGCCTCCTGCGGCTCCTTTTTCTCCGACCGCACGAGGTCCGGGCGGTACAGCTCGACGAAGCTCGTCTCGTGGTCGCCGGCGTGTCCCCATCCCTCGCCGTACGCCTCCTCGAGGTCCTCCTCCGCGAAGTCGGTCCAGTGGACGAAATGGACCGTGAGATCGGTGTCGCGGCCGAGCCGGTCGGCGGCGATCGACAGGGGCTCCCGGTTCCCGCCGTGGCAGTTCACGATCAGCAGTCGGTCGACGCCGTGTTCGGCGACCGACTCGCCGATCTCGCGGACCACGTCGACGTACGTCTCCGTCGAGAGGGTGACGGTCCCCGGGAACCGCATGTGGTGTTCCGACTGGCCGTACGGCAGCGTCGGGAGCCGCAACAGGTCGAGGTCGAACTCGTCGGCCGCGTCGACCAGCTCGGCGGTGAGGTGGTCCGCGCGGAGCGTGTCGGTCGACACCGGGAGGTGCGGGCCGTGCTGCTCGGTGCTACCGGTCGGGAGGACCGCGAAGTCGGCGCCGTCGATCGCGTCTCCGGCGTCCTCCCAGGTCATGCCGAACAGGTCGGCGTCCGTCTCTGGCATGGCGGGGCGTCCGGCGGCGGGCGAGGAAAAGCTCGGGGTAGCGGCGAGGCGGAGGAGACCGCCGGGGAGGGGGCGGAGGCCGGACCGGAAGCCGGCTCAGGAGGAGTAGTAGTACTCGCCGTCGCGCTTCTGCTGGCTGTCGAGCTGCGACCCCGGCTTGTTGATCCGGGGGCGCCCGGTGCGCTCGTCGCGCCGGAAGGTGATCTCCAGGTCGGCGAGGAACTCGTTCATCCCGTCGCGCATGTCCTGCGGCGGCGCGGCGCGCCCGCGCTCGGCCGGCTCGCCGTCGAACACCATCAGGCGGTCCGCGAGGAGGTCGATCATGTAGATGTCGTGGTCGATCACCATCACCGTCGCGTCGTGGTTCTCGGCGTACCGGCGGATCGCGGTCGTCGCCCGCACGCGCTGTTCCACGTCGAGGTGCGCGGAGGGCTCGTCGAGCAGGTAGAGGTCGGCGTCGTCGGAGAGGCACGCCGCGATGGCGACGCGCTGGCGCTCTCCGCCCGAGAGGTCCGAGAGGTTCTGTTCCATCACGCGCTCCAGCTGGAGGGGCTGGGCGATCTCCGTGTTCCAGTACGAGGTGCCGAACTCGTCGGTGATCGAAGAGAGGAACGCGTCGACCCGCATGTGCTGGTCGATGTCGATGTACTGCGGCTTGTAGGAGATGTCGAGCGCGAAGTCGAGCGCGCCCTCGTCCGGCTCCAGGTCACCCGTGAACAGCTGCGCGAGCGTCGACTTCCCGATCCCGTTCGGACCGACGACGCCGAGCACCTCGGAGCGGTTGATCTCGCCGCCCTCGACGCGGAGCTCGAACTCGCCGTCGCCGTACGACTTCCGGAGGTCGGGGTACTCGATCAGCGTCTGGCTCCGCGAGGCGACCCGCGGCGCGTGCTCCTCGAAGGTGATCGCCGACGGCCGGATCCGCATGTTCTCGTTGTCGAGGTACCCCTTCAGGTACTCGTTGATGCCCTTCCGGACGGACTTCGGGTCGGTGATGACCCCGTAGGCGCCCGGCTCCCCGTACGCGACGTGGAGGGTGTCCGCCAGCAGGTCGAGGATGGCGAGGTCGTGTTCGACGACGAGCATCGACCGGTCGGCGGCGTCGTCGTCAGCGAGCTCGCGGATGAGCCGCGCGACGGTCATCCGCTGGCCGATGTCGAGGTACGGGGTGATCTCGTCGAGGAAGTAGAAGTCGGCGTCGCGGGCGAGGCACGCCGCGATGGCGACGCGCTGGAGCTCGCCGCCGGAGATGGAGTCGATGTCCTGGTCCATCACCGGCCGGATGTTGAGCCGGTCGACGAGGTCGTCGAGCGCGCCGCGCTCGTCCGTCCGCTCCAGCAGCTCGCGGGTGTTACCGTCGAACTGGTTCGGGATCTGGTCGACGTACTGGGGCTTGCGCGCGACGGTCACGTCGCCCGCCTTCAGCGATTCGAGGTAGTTCTGGAGGCCGGTGCCGCGGAAGCGATCGAGGACGCGCTCCCAGTCGCCGTCGGCGGTGTGGTCACCGAGGTTCGGGACCGTCTCGCCGGCGAGCGCGTGGACCGCGGTCGATTTCCCGATCCCGTTCGGCCCGAGGATGCCGGTGACGCTGCCCGGCTCCGGCGTCGGGAGGCCGTACAGCGAGAAGGCGTTGTCGCCGTAGCGGTGGACCGGGTCGTCGTCGAGTTCGGAGGGGAGGTTGATGATCTCGATCGCGTCGAAGGGACAGGAGTTGACACAGATGCCACACGTCTCGCCCAAGCAGATCTCCTCGGAGATGTGGATCTGGTCGGGGTCGCCCTCCTCGGCGTCCTCCCCCCGCTCCGTGATACACTCCTTGCCCGTCCGGTTCGGCGGGCAGTCCTTCATACACTCGTAGTTACAGCGGTCGGGCTGGCACCGCTCGAGGTCCACGACCGCGATGCTGTCGTCGGCCATCTCAGACCCCCAGGTCGACGGCGGACGTCAGCAGGACGGTGTAGCTGATAAACCAGAGGGTGAACGTGAGGAACGCCACGTAGAGGTTGTCCTTGATCCCGAGGTCGCCGACGCCGATCGCCTTGTACACCGGGTACTGGACGATGACGAACGCGCCCAGCACGAACACCGCGGTGGTGCTCGCGGCGGACGCCGGATCGGTGCCGACGTAGACGGCCGAGACGACGCCGGCCGCGATCCCGGCGAGACAGCAGATTGTCGTGACGACCACGCCGCGCGCGTGGTCGGACAGGCCCGAGTCGTCGCTCATGCGTTCGGATCCGCGAGCGCCCGTGAAAAGCCGTTCGTTCCGGCCGTCGGGTGCGAGGGGGGACCGCCTCGGAGAGCCGGCACCCCTCGTCGATCCGACGCGACGAACGTCGCCGTCGGAGCGCGCGCGAGCGAAATCGCTGACTGACTAGTCAGTCCAGCGGGGTAAAAGGGGATTTTTTTGCCGCCTTTGGGCGGATTTCGTCGTCAGATGCGGAATATACATCCGGTAAACGGCGTTCTAGCGGGAATACTCCATCAACATTTATGAGCGTGTGCGGTTTCGATTCGTAACGATGGAAGCAACCCAAACGGAGGGCCTCGACGACCTCCCGCCGAGCGCCAAACTGGTCTTCAAGGTGCTCGAGTACAACGGACCGCTGACCCAGAAGGGGATCGTCCAGGAGTCGATGCTGTCGGCACGCACCGTCCGATACGCGCTCGAACGGCTCGAGGGGATCGACGTCGTCGACGAGGACGTCTACTTCGCGGACGCCAGGCAGAACCTCTACAAGCTCACGGAGCCGGCACAGGAGTTCACGGCCGACGAGAGCGAAGCCTCCTGTACCGCCGACTGAGGCTCGGCCGCCGGTCGTCCGGACGGCTTCCGCTTTCGGCCGCCCGTACCGACGACGCCGAGCGCCGCCTATCCGTCACTCGGGGCGCTCCGCCCCGTCTCCGCGAGCACCGCGGGCCGCCGTCACGACCGTGAGGCCGACGGCGACCGACAGCGCCGACGTGGCCGCCAGCACGAACGCCAACAGGAGGAACCAGACGTCCGGTCCGAACAGGGGGTACTCGCGCGTGTCGATCACCGGCCCGAGCAGCTCCAGGGTCCTGACGAGGTACAACAGGACCGCGAGCAGCGCGCCGACCGCCGCCCCGATCCGAACGTTGCGGTAAAACGACAGCGACTCCAACAGGACCAGCATCGGGGGTTTCGAACGCTCGTCGCTCACGGAGACGCGTACGGCCGGCGACCGCAAAGAGCCATCGGAACGCGACGCGCGGAACGACATCTATCACGATCGAAACGGACGTACGAGGGCCTGACAGCGTCAGTGACAGCCGTCAAGTGGAGCGACGGAGAAGGAGGACGTATGCCCAGAGTCGTGCTGTCGGCGTTCCCGATGATAGACCCGGAGACGTACCGCGAGGTCCTGGCCGACGCGATCGACGAGCCGGTCGACGTCGAGGTCGCGGAGCTGGGGTCGACCGAGCGGCTGATCGAGGCGGCGACCGGCGCCGACGCGGTCGTCACCGACATCAACACGCCCGTCACCGAGGAAGCCCTCGACGCCACGGACCTCCGGGTCGTCGTTCGCTCGGCCGTCGGCGTCGACAACGTCGACGTCGCGGCGGCCGCGGAGCGCGGCGTCACCGTCACTCGCGTCCCCGACTACTGTACCGACGAGGTGGCGACCCACTCCGTCTCGCTGCTCTTCGTCTGCCTCCGCTCGTTGAAACCGTACGACGACGCCGTCGCCGGCGGCGGGTGGAGCTGGGAGACCGGTCGCCCGATCCGACGCGTGAGCGCGTCGACGATCGGACTGCTCTCGTTCGGCCCCATCGCGCGGCGCGCGGCCGAGCAGCTCTCGGGGTTCGACGCCGACCTCGTCGCGTACGATCCCTTCGTCGACGGCGACGAAATGGCCGAATACGGTGTCGAGAAGGTCGGCTTCGAGACGCTGTTCGACCGCGCCGACCACGTCGGCGTCTACGCGCCCCTGACGGACGCGACGCGGGGACTCGTGGACGCCGACGCGTTGGCGCGGCTGAGCGAGGACTCGGTCGTCGTCAACGTGAGCCGCGGCCCGGTCGTCGACGCCGACGCGCTGCTCGACGCGCTGGCGGCGGACGAGATAAAGGCCGCCGGCCTCGACGTCCTCGCCGAGGAGCCGCCCGAAGGCGACCCGCTCGTCTGCCGCGACGACACGGTCGTCACGCCGCACGCGGCGTGGTACAGCGAGGAGGCGAGAGACGACCTGAACCGAAGCGGCGCGGCCGACGTGGCGGCCGTTCTCAACGGCGAGACGCCGGACGGCCGGGTCGACCCGGACGCCGACTGGTTGTAGCGCGGCGGCGCGTCGCGGGACGACGAGACGGGCTACAGCCGGTCGAGCGCGTCGAAATCGTCGTCCCCGTCCAACTCGTCGTCCCCGTCCAACTCGTCGCCCTCTCCCGGGCCGTCCGAACCGTCGGAGACGAGGGGGTCGCCGTCACCGCCGCCCGGGTAGCTCGCGTCGAGTCCCGCCGCGAGGCCGGGGCCGAGGTCGTACGTGTCTCGGACCGTCTGCGCGAGGACGCCGTCGCGGTCGAAGACGACGTAGACGGCGACGAACTCGTGGTCCGCGGGGCGTAACACGAACACCTCTCGCGGGTCGTCGTCGTCTCGGGAATCGTTCACGCGGGCGACGAGCGGTTCGATCGGGAGCCGCCCCGTGCGGACCTCGTCGAAGGTGTCGCCGCCGGGCGCGTCGGCGAAGAGGTACAGCGCGCCGTTGGGGTCGCCGTCGTTCGAGCGGGTCGTGATCGAGCCGACGGGCTCGCCCTCGGCGCGGATCTGTCGCCACGTCTCGACGGCCGCCTCGAACATCCCTTCGACGGCGTCCGCGAAGCGGAACCGCGTCTCGCGGACGACCTCGACCTCGCGGAAGCGGGCGGAGCCGTCGGTCCACGCCAGCGTCGCGTCGACGACGAAGCCGGGGCGGAGCGCGTCGACGGCGTCCGCGAGGTCTCCCTCGTACCCCTCCGCGGTGGCGTAGAGGGGGTCGTATCGGTCCGCGGCGTCGGGATCGGTCGGGTCGACCGGCCCGTCCGCGAGTTCGACGAGGACGAACTCATCGGCGGTGCCGTCGGAGTCGGCGGCGGCCGAGGTGGGGTCCGCGGCACTCGGGGCGGAGTCGGCGGCCGCAGCGCCGCCGTCGTCGACCGCAGCGGAATCGGCGGTCGCGTCCGTGTCGTCGTCGATGTCCGGCCGCCGGCGGCGGTCGTGGACGCGGAACCGGCCGCTCGTCGTCGGGTCCATACCCGTCGGTGGGGCGGCGGGCTGAAAAGCCGGTCGGAAGCGGCGCGTCGGAGCGCTCCGAACCGCCCGCGGATCCGTGTCGTTATGGGGCGGGCGACCCAAGGAACCGGTAAATGGGGATCCTCGAAAACAAGTCCAACGCCCGGATCTTCTACAAGTACCTCTCGAAGGTGTACGACCGGGTCAACCGCTTCAACTGGACCGAGGAGATGCGCGCCGAGGCGCTCTCGTGGCTGGAGTTCGGCGACGACCCGAAGGTGCTCGACGTCGGCTGCGGCACCGGGTTCGGCACGGAGGGGCTGCTCGAACACGCCGACGACGTTCACGGCCTCGACCAGAGCGTCCACCAGATGGAGAAGGCGTTCGAGAAGTTCGGGAGACACGACCGGGTGAACTTCTACCGCGGCGACGCCGAGCGGCTCCCGTTCCGCGACGACACGTTCGACGTCGTCTGGTCGTCCGGCTCCATCGAGTACTGGCCCAACCCCGTCGAGGGGCTCCGCGAGCTCCGCCGCGTCGCGGTGCCCGGCGGGCAGGTGCTCGTCGTCGGTCCGGACTACCCGCACAACCCGGTCCTCCAGCGGGTGGCCGACGCGATCATGCTGTTCTACGACGCCGACGAGGCCGACCGGATGTTCGAGGCGGCCGGCTACGAGGAGTTCGAACACCACATCCAGCGGGCGACGCCGCAGAGCCCGCGAGCGATCACGACCGTCGCTCGGGTCCCGGGCGGCGACGGAACGGACGGCGAGTCGGGGTCGACCGCCGCCGACGCGGACGCCTCGACGGTCGATGCCGAGTAGGAGCACCGGCGGCTGACCCGGCCGGAATCGAGAGTCCGGCCCGCGAGCGTTCTCACCCCGCTTCGACGGAGGTCTCCAGCGTCGCGACCGGCTGCCCGTCGGTCGTGATCCTCACCGTGACCGTCTTCCCCGGTGCGAGCGTCGGGTCGTTGGTCCCGGCGACGCGGAACGACGCCGTCTGTCCGACCCGCCACGTGTCGTCGCTGGCGGCGTTGAACGGACCGGTCGGTCCGGGGTGGAAGCCGGCGGCCGAGAAGAACGGGACGGGCGGCTGACTGTCGAGCGGTTCGCCGTCGACGCTGACGCGAATCGTCACGGCCGCGACGTCGATCGGGTCGCCGCCGCGGTGGTCGATCGCGATCCGGTCGTCGGTCGCCGACAGCGACAGCACCGCCGACGGCGGTACCGTCGGACTCGGACCGCCGAGCGCGGCGGTCGCGACGCCGCCGGCCAACACGACCGTGATCGCGATCAACAGCACGCCCGCGACCGGCGCAATCCCCCGATCGGCGCGACGAACAGCTAGTGACACGGCGGTACTGTGTCGGTTTTACCTAAAAGGGTCGACCCCGCAGTCGACGACCCGAGGACGGATCCAGACCGAGGACCGACGGCTCGGACGGCGACGACCCGAGGCGGGCGGTCACCCGCCGCCGACCGGCCTCGGCGTCGGGAGGGGTTCGATGTCACCGACGACGAGGACGCGGGGCTCGTCGACGACCGTGATGCGGTACGTCTCGGCCGGCGAGAGCGTCCGGACGACGCCCGCGTCGTTGGTCGTCCCGATGGTTCTGCTATCGCCGTCCCCGACCGACTTGGTGACGATGACGTCGGAGACGGGCTCGCCCGTCTCCTCGTCGCGGACCGTGACGGTCACCGGACCGCCGGGATACGTCCGCTCGACGGTGACGTTGAACCCGTCGCCGGTCTCCGACACCGGTTCGCTGTCGGGGAACGCGGACAGGTCGATCCGCTGGTGTTCGACGAACACCTGCTCGGTTCCGCCGCTGACGAAGGTGCGGAGCGTGCCGATCTCGTGCGGAATCGTGATTCGGTGAACTGCGCCCGCGCCGAAGGCGTCGGGTTCGCGGAGCGCGGCCGTCTCGGGGTAGGCCGCCTCGGTGATCTCGATCGCCTCGCTGTTCGAAATGGGGCCGCCGCCGCGGTCCCAGCGGTCCGTCCGGAACACCTCGCGGACGTAGTGACCGTCGACGATCGTCGCGAGCACGACGGCTCGTTGGCTCGACGCGACGTATAGGTCGCTCGGGGGGGACTGCCCGCGGGCGATCGCGAGGGCGTGGTCGCGGACCGGCCCCGAGTACACCTGGAGGGCCACCTGAAGCTCGTCGAGCCGAGCGGGCGAACTGAAGTCGTCGGTCGCCTCGGCGAGCGCGTCGATCTCGTCGAGCCGCTCGTCGTACTCGCGGGCGGTCGCGGCCACGCGGACGAGCCTGTCGACCAGTTCGCGGTCGGTGATCTCGCCGGCGGCGTGCGCGCTGAAGGCGTTCGCCTGACGGCTGTTGAGCGCCACCTCCGCGCGCTCGACGCGGTTTATTTCCGCGAGGATCTGCTGTTGCCGCTCCACGTTCGTCTCGGTGCGCTCGATCCGGCTGACGACCGCGGCGGTCTCGACGGCGGCGTCGGCGTCGGCGGTCGCGAACCCGAGCGACGACCCGAGATCTGGGCCGCGGGCGTACATACTGACTCGCGTCTCCGCGCCCGGCGGCGTCGACAGCGTCCGAAGCGTGAGGTTCGCTCGGTCGATCTGGGGCATCGTCTGTCCGGCGACCGGCGACGACGGGACGACCGGCGACCGTAGATCGGTACCGAGAGCCGAGCCGGCGGACGGAGCCGAGCCGGCGGACCGCGTCGAATCGGCGGCCGGGGAGTCGACGGACGGTGAGACGACGCCGGGCGCGGTGACGCCGGCGACCGGGGCCACGAGCAGCAAGACGGTGACCGCGGCGATCTGGAGGGCTCTCATCGTCCGAGGGTTTGGCCCGCGATACAAAAAGTCCACCCACTGCGGCCGACCGACGGAATCGATGCGGATCGGCGTCCGCGACCGCGTCCGGTCCGTTCGGCCGAGAAATTCGGGTGGAGACCCGTCAAAAAGTATCGGATGGAAAGCGTTTTGCCCGGCGCGCGAGTGACCCGAGACGTATGCGGAACCCCGCTCTTCGCGCGCTCTTGGTCGCGCTCCTCGCGCTCGCACTGGTCGCGAGCGCCGGCGGCGCGGTCGGCGGCGCGGGCACGACCCCCTCCCCCTCCGGCGCTGACGACATCCCGCCGACCGCCTCGGTCGGCGGCGACGCCTCGGTCGGTCCCGAGTCGATCGAAGCACCCTCGGAACCGGTTCGACGACAGACCGACGACGCCATCACGTCGCCGTCGACCACGCGGATCCGGATCGAACTGAACCCCGACCGCAGCGCCGACTGGACCGTCGCGGTGCGGTACTCGCTGGCGGACGAAAACGAGACGGCCGCGTTCGAGACCGCCGGCGAGCGCTTCCGCGCCGGCGAGATCGGTCCGAGCGCGGAGCTGTTCGAGGGGTTCCGCCGCCAGGCGGGCCGTAACGTCGGCCGGCAGATGGCCATCCGGGACGTCTCGCGGGAGTTCGAGGTGTACGAGAACCCCGCCGAGTTCGACATCGCCACGGAGGAGGCGGCCGCGGTCGGCGAACTGCGGCTGACGTTCACCTGGACGGCGTTCCTCGAGCGCGACGGCGAGAGCCTCGTCCTCGGCGACGCGTTGACGACGCCCGGCAACGAGACGTGGCTGCGCAGCCTCGAAGCGGCCCAGACGCTGGAGGTGACGACGCCGGAGGGGTACACCGTCACCGGAACGCCGAGCACCGCCGTGACGCAGCTCTCTGACGGCGACGTGATCATCGAAGGCCCCCAGACGTTCGAAGGGGGCGAACCCGTGCGGATAGTGTACGGCCCCGCCGGAGCGGGCCCCCCGTGGGGTATGCTGATGGCCGTGATCGTCCTCGCCGCGTCCCTCGTCGCCGTGAGCGTCGTCGGGTACCGCCGGATCAACGACGGGGAGGACGGCGTCGGCGATCCGATCGCGAACGGCGACGACGCGGCGACGGGCGACGCCGAGCGGGGCCCGACGGAGGACCCCGACGCGGCCCGCGGTCCGGGAAGCGACGACGGCGACGACGGGACCGACGGACCCGGCGACGGCGACGACGAGCCGGACCTCTCGCTGCTCTCGGACGAGGAGCGCGTCGAGCGGCTCCTCGACGAGAACGGCGGTCGGATGCGACAGGCCGACATCGTCTCGGAGACCGGTTGGTCGGACGCGAAGGTGTCCCAGCTGCTCTCGGCGATGGCCGACGAGGACCGCGTCGAGAAGCTCCGGCTCGGCCGCGAGAACCTCATCTCGCTGCCCGACGAGGGCGGTGACGACGGAGACGACCGCGACGGCGGAGACGGCCGCGGCGACTGACCGGCCGTCCCCTCCGTCGAGCGCGACGAGATCCGAAGCGGACGCCGACCCATCGGTTTCGGGCCCGATCGTCGGCCGGCGGGGGCGGAAACCGTTCGCCCGCCGCCTCCAGTTCCGAAAACCATTACAGGGCGACCGCCCGAGTATCGATCATGAAGGTTCTGGTGACCGTCAAGGAGGTCGCGGAGGCGGACGACGACTTCGCGATCGAGGGGACCGAAATCGTCGATTCCGACCTCGAGTACGACCTCAACGAGTGGGACGACTACGCCGTCGAGGCCGCCGTCCAACTGGCCGAGGCCGGGATCGCTGACGAGGTCGTGACCGTCACCGTCGGCCCGGAGCGCGCAGACGAGACGATCCGGATGGCGCTCGCGAAGGGCGCCGACCGCGCCGTCCGCGTCTGGGACGAGGCGCTGGAGGGGTCGTTCGCGGACGTCGCCTCGAAGGTCGACCTGTTCGAGGCGGTCGTCGACGAGGAGGAGCCGGACCTCGTCCTCGGCGGCGTCCAGGCCGCCGACACCGGCTTCGGCGCGACGGGCGTCGCGCTCGCGGAGCGGATCGGCTTCGAGCACGCCGCGGTCGTCAACCGCCTCGACGTCGACGCGGACGAAGGGATCGCGCACGTCCACCGCGAGCTGGAGGGCGGCGTCGAGGAGCTGACCGACGTCGACCTCCCGGCCGTGCTGACGGTCCAGACCGGGCTCAACGAGCCCCGGTACGCGAGCCTTCGCGGGATCCGACAGGCGCAGCGCAAGGAGATCGCCGCGAAGGACCTCGACGACCTCGGCCTGACCGCCGCGGACGTCGAGAGCGCGCTGACGATCACCGAGATGTACGAGCCGGAGAGCGAGTCGGACGCGGAGATCATCGAGGGCGACGCCGGCGAGTCTGCGGGGCGCCTTGCCGAGGTCCTCCGCGACAAGGGGGTGGGCGCGTGATGGCCGACGTGCTCGTCGCCGCCGAACACCGCCGCGGAGACCTCCGAGATGTCACGTACGAGGCGATCGCGGCCGGCCGGGAGCTCGCCGACGCGCGCGGCGGCGACCTCCACGTGGCCGTCGTCGGCGGCGACGTCGACGGGTTCGCGGAGGAGCTCAACCGCGAGGGCGTCGACGCGATCCACGCCGTCGACGACGGCGAGGAGTTCGACCACAACGCCTACCAGGCGGCCGTCTCGACGCTCGCGGACCGGGTCGACGCCGGCGCGGTGGTGCTGCCGAACTCCGTCAACGGGCTCGACTACGCGCCCGCCCTCGCGGAGGCGCTCGGCGTCCCGATCGTCACCGACGCGGTCGGGTTCGACTACGACGACGGGCTCACCGTCACCCGCGAGATGTACGGCTCGAAGGTCGAGACGACCGTCGACGTCGCCGGCGACCGGTTCGTCCTCACGGTCCGCGGCGGCGAGTGGCCGCCCGCGGAGGGAGTCGGGGACGCGACCGTCGAGACGGCCGAGGTCGACCTCCCCGAGTCGGGCGCCCGCGTTACGGGCTTCGAGGAGGTCGGCGGCGGCGACGTCGATATCGCGGACGCCGACGTGCTCGTCTCGGTCGGCCGCGGCATCGAGGAGGAGGAGAACCTCGAGCTCGTCGAGGAGCTCGCGGACGCGCTCGGCGCGACGCTGTCCGCCTCGCGGCCGATCGTCGACAACGGCTGGCTGCCGAAGAACCGGCAGGTGGGCCAGTCGGGGAAGGTCGTCACGCCGGACGTGTACATCGCGGTCGGCATCTCCGGCGCGGTTCAACACGTCGCCGGGATGAAGGGCTCGGACACGATAATCGCGATCAACACCGACCCGAACGCGCCGATCTTCGACATCGCCGACTACGGGATCGTCGGCGACCTCTTCGACGTGGTGCCCGAACTCATCGACGAGTTCGCGTAGGCGAACCGGTCCCGCGCCGCGCCGGGGGAGGCCCCCGCCGGACCGGCCGAGTCTCGGTTCGTTTATCACCCCGCCGACCCTCCGATCGGGCAATGAGCGAGGCCGACGAGCAGACGGCTGCGACCGCGACCGGCCGGGAGATCTGGATCGAGAAGTACCGGCCGCAGACGCTCGACGACATCCACGGCCAAGAGGAGATCGTCGAGCGGCTCCAGAGCTACATCGCGCAGGACGACGTGCCGCACCTTCTTTTTTCAGGCCCTGCGGGCGTGGGGAAAACAACCGCCGCCACCGCCATCGCCCGCGAGATCTACGGCGAGGACAACTGGCGCGGTAACTTCTTAGAGCTGAACGCCTCCGACCAGCGCGGGATCGACGTCGTCCGCGACCGGATCAAGGGGTTCGCGCGCTCCTCGTTCGGCGGCGACTTCCGGATCGTGTTTCTCGACGAGTCCGACAGCCTCACGGATGATGCACAGGCAGCGCTCCGCCGCACGATGGAGCAGTTCTCCGACAACACCCGCTTCATTCTCTCGTGCAACTACTCGTCGAAGATCATCGACCCGATCCAGTCGCGCTGCGCCGTCTTCCGGTTCTCGCCGCTCTCGGACGAGGCGGTCGGCGGGATGGTCAGCGAGATCGCGGCCGCCGAGGAGATCGAGGTGACCGACGCGGGCGTCGACGCCCTCGTCTACGCGGCCGACGGCGACATGCGCCGCGCGATCAACTCGCTTCAGGCGGCGGCGACGACCGGCGACGTGGTCGACGAGGAGGCCGTGTACGCGATCACGGCGACCGCCCGGCCGGAGGAGATCGAGTCGATGGTGACCGACGCGCTGAACGGCGACTTCGCGCGGGCGCGGTCGACCCTCGACACGCTGCTCACGGAGACGGGGATGGCCGGCGGCGACGTGATCGACCAGCTCCACCGCTCCGTCTGGGAGTTCGACCTGAGCGAGCGCGAGGCGGTACGGCTCATGGAGCGCATCGGTGAGGCCGACTACCGGATCGCCGAGGGCGCCAACGAGCAGGTCCAACTGGAGTCGCTGCTCGCGGCGCTTTCGTTAGACGAATAAGCTGGTCCCGGCTCTCGGCTCGTTCTTTTGTAAACAGTTAGTAGCGGATCGGCGGAGAACGCTTCCAAAGCCTCAGCCGCTCGTTTATAAATGAGTGAGAGCAGATCGACGGTGGACACTTCCAAAGCCCCAGCCGCGAGGGCGGCTGCCCCTCTGACCCGCCCTACACGGCACCGCAACGGCGCCTCACGCCTCCCCAGCCTCGCGGTTCGCGCTCTCCGAGCGCTCACCGCTCCCTCGCGCGTGCGACTCGCGCCCTCCGGGCGCTCGTCGGCACGCAGGGAGGCACTACGCGCCTCTGGCAGCCGGCGGCAGAGCCGCCGGCGACGCCGCCGTAGCAGGCACGCTTTTAAAACACGTCGGCGCGGAGGGTCGGTATGCTCGTCGTCGTCTCCGACACGCACGCACGCGAGGAGTCGAAGCTTCAGGGACGGACCGCGGAGGCGGTCCGGGAGGCCGACCTCGTGGTCCACGCCGGCGACTTCTACCGCGAGCCCGTCTTGAACGCCTTCCGGTCGGCCGCCGCCGAGTTCCGGGCCGTCTGCGGCAACAACGACGACGCGGCGATCCGCGACCGGGTCCCCGAGGTGCGGACCGTCGAGTACGCCGGGGTTCGGTTCGCGGTCACGCACCGCCACCGCAGCGGCGACACCGGGCTCGTCATGCTCGGTCGCGGCCGCGACGCCGACGCCGTGATCTGCGGCCACAGCCATCGCCCGCGGTTCGACGACTCGGGCGGCCTGCCGATACTGAACCCGGGCAGCCACGCGCAGCCGCGAGGCAATCGCGCGGCCCACGCGGAACTGATCCCGGTCGAAGGCGATGGCGAGACCGGGGTGGACGGGAAACTGGTAACGACGGAGGGCGAGACCTTCGAGACGTTCGGGATCGAGGGCGACGACGCCGAGTAACGGAGCGACGGACGAGAGAGCGGCGGACGGGGGAACAGCGGATGAGGGAGGCACGACGAGAAGCGGGCGGAGCGCGTCGGCGTCCGCGTCAGCGGGAACCGGACGCGACGCCCCGCGTCCGGCCGGGGCGACCGACGATCGTGTGCGCGGTGACGGACCCGGATCGGCGCGGGTTCGGTCGCCGGCGGTCGGTCGCGCCGATCGGTCGGAGGGGAGTCGGGCAGGGAGGGAGCGGGCGCGAGTCCGACCGCCGGCGCGTCGGTCGGCGGGTTCGATCGGGTGAGGGCCGAAGCGGGGGGTCGCACCAGTACGTAACGCGGCTGACAACATATACGTGGCTGAGAGACAAAGGAGCGTTTTAGTCACCGAACGAGTCGAGCGAGCGCCGCGGGACTCCGGGGATTGCGCGTCCGCCCGCCTCGAAACTTATAACCGCGTGCCGACGGATTCGAGCGTATGCTCCCGGTCCAACCGCTGTTCGTGCTCCTGTTGGTGGGTCTTCTCGGGCTGTTCTTCTTCGGGTTCCTCCTCGTCCGGCGGACGGTGACGGGGCTGAACGAGGGGTACAACGACGGGCGGAGCTGATGGTCGTCGCCACCGCGGCGACCCTGCTCGTCGCCGCCGCCGCGAGCCTCTTCATGGCGTGGTCTATCGGCGCCGGATCGTCGGGGTCGACCCCGTTCGCCCCCGCTGTCGGCGCGAACGCGATCTCCGTGATGCGCGCCGGCCTGATCGTCGGCGTCCTCGGACTGCTCGGCGCGATACTCCAGGGCGCGAATGTGACGGAGGCGGTCGGCACCGAACTGATCGGCGGGGTGACGCTCACGGCCGCGGCGGCCATCGTCGCGCTCGTCACGGCCGCCGCGCTGGTCGCCGTCGGCGTCTTCGCCGGGTACCCGATCGCGACGGCGTTCACCGTCACCGGCGCGGTCGTCGGCGTCGGCCTCGCGATGGGCGGCGATCCGGCGTGGCCGAAGTACGCCGAGATCATGACGCTGTGGGTGCTCACGCCGTTCGTCGGCGGGGGCGTGGCGTACGTCGTCGCGCGCGGACTTACCGGCGAGGCGATTCCGCAACGACCGCTCACCGCCGCGCTCGCCGGGCTCGTCGGCGCGATCCTCGCGAACGTCGGGTTCGCGCTGCTCGGTCCCGCGGGAGAACAGGCCTCGGTCGCGACCGCGCTCGGATCGGGGCTCGGTATCGGCGCGGCGGGCCCGGCCGCGGTGAGTCTCGCGGTCGCCGCGCTCGTCACCGTCGCGGTGTACGCGGACCTCGGCCGGGACCGCGAGGGCGCCCAGCGCCGGTTCCTGCTGGCGATGGGCGGCCTCGTCGCGTTCTCCGCCGGGGGGTCGCAGGTCGGCCTCGCGATCGGTCCCCTCGTCCCGATCTTCAGCGAGGTCGGGGTCCCGCTGTGGGCGCTGCTCGTCGGCGGGGGGATCGGGCTGTTGGCCGGGTCGTGGACGGGCGCGCCGCGGATGATCAAGGCGATCTCGCAGGACTACGCCTCGATGGGCCCGCGGCGGTCGATCTCGGCGCTCATTCCCTCCTTCGCGATCGCGCAGACCGCCGTCGCCTTCGGGATCCCCGTCTCGTTCAACGAGATCATCGTCTCCGCGATCGTCGGCGCGGGCTACGCCGCGGGCGACGCCGGCGTGAGCCGCAGGAAGATGGGGTACACGGTGCTCGCGTGGATCGGGTCGCTCGTCGGCGCGTTCACGCTCGGGTTCGGCGTCTACTCCGCGGTCGACTTCGTGGTGTGAGGGGCTCTCGGACGGGTCCGCCGGTTTCCGCCCGTCTCAGGCCCGAGGCTCGGGATACGTCGGCAGCCGCGCGGAGTCGGCGCTCCCCTCGACGAACGGGAGGTCGACGGCGGTCGCGCCGACCTCGTCGCCGTCGACGCGCACGGTGACCCGACCGAGGTCGGCGTCGAACGCGACGAGCGCCAGTGCGATCGGCACGTCGGTCGCGGGGCCGACCGCGGTCCGAGTGATCTCGCCGATCGCCTCGTCGCCGTCGAAGACGGCCGCCCCGGACGCCGGAAGCGCGTCGTCGATCCCCTTCGGGTTCGCGTCCGCGTCGATGCCGGCCACCGCCTCGGCGAGGGCGTCGAGTTCGAGGCCGGCGAGCCGCCGGCTCGGTCGGCCCTGGTTCTCCACGCGCGAGACGACCTCCTGACCGACGTAGCACCCCTTCTCGAAGTCGAGGGCGTTCCGGAGGCCGAGGACGTTCGGGACCGTCCCCGCCAGTTCGTACTCGAAGAGCGGCGTGCCGGCCTCGGTCGCGAGCGCGTCCCACGTCCGGTAGCCGAACGGCGTGGCGTTGAGCCCGCGGTTGATCAGCGTGTCGAACACGTCGCTCGCGTCGGCGGCGGCGCAGACGATCTCGTACCCTTCCTCGCCCAGCGGCGCGTCCGTCGCGATCACGGTGACGCCGGCGTCGACCATCGACCCGCGGACGAACGAGAGCGGCCCCTCCGGCGCGCCCGGCCCGCCGAGGACCGAGGCGACCTTCTCGGTCGACTTGGGGCCGTGGACGCCGAACACGCCGAACTCGTCGGAGACGTCGTCGATCTCGACGTCCTGGATGAACACGTTCTCCGCCCAGTCGGCGGCGACCGACTCGACCCGTTCCGGCGGGAGGAAGACGAGCAGTCGCTCGTCGGCGTTGTACACGTACATGTCCGTCTCGATCCCGCCCTGCGGGTCGAGCAGGAGGGCGTACGTCCCTTCCCCGTCCTCGGCCGGGACGCGGTTGGAGACGGCGTTGTCGACGAACTCGACGCGGTCGTCCCCCCTGACGGCGAGGACGCCGTATCCCATCTCGATCACGCCGGCGACCTTGCGGACCGCCTTCCCGACGCGGACGGGCTTCCCGTAGTGGTCGACCACCTCGCGACCGCCGCGGTCGCGGTACACCGCGCCGTGCGCGTCGTGGGTGCCGGAGACGAGCGTCATGGTCGGACGGAGGCGATCGAGGGTCAAAAGGCCGCCGTCTCCGACGGCTACAGTCCGATCCGGTCGCGGATCGCGTCGACGAGCCCCGCCGACGGGTCGTCGGTCGCCGCCTCCGGGTCGGGAACGACCCGTTCGTGGGCGTACACCCGGACGCTCTCCTCGGTCTCGACGAGGATGAGCGAGTCGTCTTTCAGCGCCGAGAGCCCCTCTTCGACGGCGTCGATGTCGGCGTCGACGGCTGCGCGGAGTTCGAGGACGGTCATCCCCTCGTCGCCGCGGTCGACGAGCGCGTCGAGCAGCGCGACCTCGACGTCGGGCCGGTCGCGGTATTCCGGCTTTGCGGCCATACCTACCCTTTGTGCGGGACGGAGTTTACGTCTACCGGCGGGGAAGGGGGGAGACCGTCGACTCGCAGCGTCAGCGAACGAGCCGAGAGCAGGTGCCACAGAGGTTCTCCTCTTTCACGTCGACCTCGCGGACGGTGGGTGAAAACGACATCACGCACTTGCTGTTGTCGCAGTGTTCCAACCCGAGCGTGTGCCCGATCTCGTGGACGATCTCCTTGCGGACGCGGTCGGCGAACACGTCGGCCGCGGGCTTGGTGGAGACGCCGCCGTCGGAGGAGGTCCGGAGGCGGTGCGTGGAGATGACGGAGCCGCTGCCGTTGAGGTACGCGAGGCCGAACACGTAGTTCCGGCGGCGGTAGTAGAGGTCCTCGGGCGTGATGCCGATGTTCTTCTCGCCGCCGCCGACCCGGGTGACCGTCTCGATGAGGTCCTCGGCGCGGTACTGGTCGCGGTCGGCGTCGAACGCGGAGTCGGGGATCGCCTGATCGTCGTGGACCGTCACGTCGCAGTCGTACACGGAACGCAGCGCGCCGGAGGCCTCCCGCTTCACTCGGGGGGTAACCTCTCCGACCGGGACGATGTCCACGAGCATGGAACCGCTTTTGGCCGCCGCGGTCATAAAGCCCGCGCCGTGGCAGCAACACCCCCGTCGGAGCGGGCGCTCGTCGACGCGCTCGACGGATACGAGCGATCGATCGAGGTCGGGATCGGACGGCGTCCGGGCGTCGCCCGGGCGCTCGTCGACCGCGGCCGCGAGGTCGTCGCGTTCGACGTCGAGGTGAGCGAGGCGGTACGGGACGCGGCGACGGAGACGCGAGCGTCGGCCGGGGGGTCACTCCGAGTCGCCGCCGCGGACGTGACGACGTTGGCGGCGGCGGACGGCGACCGGTCCGTCCGGGAGACGCTCGGACTCGACGCACCAGAGGGCGGCGGTTTCGACGCCGTGTACGCGCGGAACCTCCCCGCCGAACTCCAGCGGCCGACCGTCGCGCTGGCCGAGCTGCTCGACGCGGCCTGCCTGTTCACCACGCTCGGGTTCGAAGAGCCGGTGGTCGACGTTTCTCGGCGGTCGACGGAATCGGGCACCGTTATGTACGTCGCGCGCTGACGAGCGCGGGACCGGGCGGCGGGGCACCGAACCGGCGACGCCGGCCGCGAACCCGAACGTTCATTCCGCCGCCAGCCGGGGTAGCGGTATGCAGGTCGACGCAGTGATCCTCGACATCGACG
This sequence comes from Halorubrum sp. SP9, assembly GCF_005435015.1. Taxonomy (NCBI): domain Archaea; kingdom Methanobacteriati; phylum Methanobacteriota; class Halobacteria; order Halobacteriales; family Haloferacaceae; genus Halorubrum; species Halorubrum sp. SP9. Next base: position 18,589 of record NZ_SGXU01000007.1, on the reverse strand, counting down.
GGGTGTTGGTCGACGTGGCGGACTCCTACCGGCGAGCGATCCTCGAGTCGGTCGACCGGGTGTGCGGCAAGCCGATCGACCGGAACGCCGTCCAGGCGTTCAAGGACGCCGGCGGGTTCAACAACGACTGGGATCTGACCGACGCCGCCGCGCTGTTCGTGTTGGCCCGCCGCGAGGGGCTCCGGATGGACGTCGACGAGTTCACCGACCGGGTCCGCGAGCTCGGCGGCGGCCTCGACGCCGCCAAGGAGGTCGTCGGCGACCTCCCGCGAGTCGCGCAGGCCCGGGTCCGCGACCAGTGGGACCGGGACGCCCTCCGGGAGACGTTCCAGGCGCTGTACCTCGGCGCGGAGCTGTACCGCGAGCTGGAGGGCGGCGAGCCGCCGGTCGAGGCGGACGGATACATCCGCGACGAGCCGACCCTCGTCGACCCCGAGACGATCGCCGACCTCACGGCGCGGTTCGACGTCGGCGTCCTCACCGGGCGACCGGCCGCCGAGGCGGACATCGCCTTGGAGCGCGTCGGCCTCGACGTGCCCGACGACCGCCGGTTCACGATGGACGACTGGGAGGCGGGGAAACCCCACCCGCGGGCGCTCGTCGAACTCGCGGAGCGGTTCGACGCCGACCGCGTCGCGTTCGCCGGCGACACCCTCGACGACGTGCGGACCGCGCGTAACGCCGACGAGACGGACGAGACGCGCGTCTACTACGGAATCGGCGTCCTCACGGGGGGACTCACCGGGGACGGGGGGCGCGAGAAGTTCGCCGAGAACGGCGCCGACGCGGTGGTCGACGACGTGAACGAACTGGTGGGTCTGTTGGAGTAGCCGGCGGCGCGCTCGCGGCCGCGGCTCCCTGACGGTCGAGCGGTCCGAGATCGTTCCGGGGGCGCGCTCGCAAGAATCTCCGGTGTCCGTGACGCGTCGTGGTGGCGTCAGACGACGAGCGAAGCGGAACCAACGTTCTCAGCGCTTCGAGGCTGCTTCTGCGCGAGGCGGCGGCGTCACGGTCACCGGCACGAACCGGACCGGCTTCGACGGTTTATGCGCCCTCGTCCGCTAACGCAGTCGATGAGTGACGCCAACGCGACGCAGCGGATGGAGGTCAGCGGCGAGAGCGACGGCGAGTCGAAGTTCGTCGCCCGGGCTCGCGACCACGAACTGGTGATGGACGACCCGGAGGCGATGGGCGGCGACGACGAGGGCGCGATGCCCGTCGAGTACCTGCTCGCCGCCTAGACCGGCTGCCTCAACGCGACCGTCCGCGCGGTGGCGCCGGACTTCGACCTCGACGTCGAGGGCGTCGCGGTCGAGGTCGCCGGCGGGTTCGACCCCCGCAAGCACCTCGGCCGCGCCGAGGAGCCCCGGGCGGGCTACCAGGGCGTGGAGGCGTCCGTCGACGTCGACTTCGCCGGCGACGTGGACGACGAGACGTTAGCCGAGTTCACCGCCGCCGTCGAGGCGCGCTGTCCGGTGAGCGACAACCTGGCGAACGAGACCGCGACCGACGTGACGCTTCGACGGGAGTAAACGGCGTCGGGCGCCGCGTTTTCGGCGACCGGACGATCTGATCCGCGGAGGGACCGTCCGGTAACGGGTATACCGTGGATGGGCCCTGCCGGATTCGAACCGGCGATCAACTCGTTATGAGCGAGTCGCTTTAACCGGACTAAGCTAAGGGCCCGTACTCGTCGGTACGTCCGAGACGTTTTTGAGCGTACCGACTCGCGGCGAAGCGGGTGAAACAGAAGGCGCCGAAGCCAGGACTCGAACCTGGGACCGCCTCGTTAACAGCGAGGCGCTCTACCAACTGAGCTACTTCGGCTCACTTCCGGGTACTCGCGTCGTTTTGATAGGGCTTTCGTTTCCGCCCGACGGAGCGGGATCCGCCCGACGAGAGCGGAGAGAAACGCTACCGCGAGCGCGCTCAGCGCGGCCCCGATCCGACCGACACGTTTTCGGCCGGACCGCGAGACCGTTCGGTATGGACGAGTTGGAGGCGGTGCTGTCGCGGGTGCGCGAGCGGGTCCTCCCGGAGCCCGAGGAGCGCGAGCGGCTGCGCGAGACGGCCGCGGAGCTGACCGAGCGGGCCCGCGAGGCCATCGCCGACCTCCCGGTCGAGGCCGACGTGGTCCAGGTCGGGTCGACCGCGCGCGGCACGTGGGTCGCGGGCGACCGGGACATCGATCTCTTCGTCCGGTTCGACGCGGACCTCGACCGCGCCGAGTTAGAGGAGTACGGCCTCGAAGTCGGCCACGCGGTCCTCCCCGACGGCCACGAGGAGTACGCCGAACACCCGTACGTGAAGGGGAGCCACGAGGGGTTCGACGTCGACTTAGTCCCCTGTCACGACGTGGAGCGGGCGGCGGAGCTGGTCTCCGCGGTCGACCGCACGCCGTTCCACGACGCGTACCTCTCCGCGCGGCTCGACGACGACCTCGCGGCGGACGTGGTGCTGGCGAAGGCGTTCCTGAAGGGGATCGGCGCGTACGGGAGCGACCTCCGCACCGAGGGCTTTTCGGGGTACCTCACGGAGCTGCTCGTGTTGGAGCTCGGCGGGTTCGTCCCCCTCGTCGAGTCCGCGCGGAGCTGGCACCCGCCGGTGGAGTTCGATCCCGAGGGACACGCCGAGCGCACGTTCGATGACCCGCTGGTCGTCGTCGACCCCACCGATCCGACGCGGAACGTCGCCGCGGTGCTGTCGGCGACGAACCTCGCGCGGTTCCAGCACTACGCGCGGGAGCTGCTCGCGGCCCCGGGCGAGGGCTTCTTCGAGCCGGAGAAGCCGGAACCGCTCAGTTCCGCGGAGGTGCGCGACCACCTCGATCGACGGGAGACGACGCCGGTCGCGGTCCTCTTCGACGCGCCCGACGTGGTCGACGACCAACTGTGGCCGCAGCTCCGGCGCTCGCTGGACGGGATCGTCGGCGGCCTCAACGAGCACGGCTTCGACGTCCTCCGAGCGACCGCCATGACGGACGCCGCGGGAGCGACGGGCACCGCCGGAGCGGACGATCCAGGGGAGACGACCGAGAGTGACGGGTCCGACGGACCGACGCGGGCCGCGCTGTACGCGGAACTGGAGGTGACCGAGCGGCCGGCCGTCGAGCGCCACGACGGCCCCCCGGTGGCGGTACGGAAACACGCCGCGAGCTTCTACGAGTCGTACGTCGACGACGTCGACCCCGACACCTACGGACCCTTCATCGACGGAGACCGGTACGTCGTCGAGCGGGAGCGCGAGTTCGCCACCGTCCGGGAGTACTTGGAGAGCGACGCCGCGAGCGACGTGGCGCTCGGGGCGCAGGTAGAGCCGGCGTTCGACGACCGCGACGTGTTGGTCGGCGGGGCGGTCGCGACGCTCGCGCCCGCGTTCGGTCGGCCGCTCCGCGAGTTCTACGAGCCGCGACCCTGATCCGCCGCCGAGGGGGTTCGAACCGAGACGGCGACGAGAGAGCGGGCGTCAGCGAGCGACGCGGTCGAGAAGCAAGTAAACGAGCGCCGCGACGGCGGCGACGATCGCCGCGACCGCGGAGAGCAGACCGGCGGCGCGGGGGAACGACAGCCAGAACGCCCCGTAGAAGGCGAGCGCGAACGCGAACAGGCCGACGACCAGCAGGCCGCGCGAGGGGTTCTGCGCGGCGGCGACGAACGCGCGCTGGAGGATCGAGAGGTCGCCGAACTCGGGGATCGAATCGAGGTCCGCGTCGTCGGGGAGGGGCCCCGAGTCGGCCGTATCGGTCGACTCGCCGTCGACGGAGCGGTCGGTGTCGGTCACGACCACGGGTAGGTGACGGAGGATCCTGTACCTATCGCTTGTCGGTCCGACCTGGAACGGGCCTCGGGCCGCCGGAGCGGCCGCCGTTCATCCGAGGGTCCGACCGACGAGAATCGAACCGAACAGGAACGCGGCCAACGCGGCCCCGAGATTCGTCGCTGCGACCGTCCCGGCGGCCCGGGTTCCCGTCTCGCTCGCCGCCCGCACGGTCCCGACCGCGAACGATGAGAACGTCGTGAACGCGCCACAGAAGCCGACGCCGAAGAGCAGCGTCGCCGTCGGTCCGACGGGTGCGGCGGACACGGCTCCGAGCGCGAAGCTCCCGAGCGCGTTGACGAGGAGGACCGATCGGCGCCCTCCGACGCGAAGCCCGACCGCGTGGCGGGAGGCGGCCCCGAGCGCGCCGCCGAGGCCGACGAGTGCCGTCGCGACGAGCGGAGCGGCGGTCATCGCTGCTGCCGCCCCCCGACAGCGAGGCCGACCGCGGCCGCGGCGAATCCGGTCGCGTAGCTGACGGCGACGTACCACGCGCCCGCCGGCGTTCCGAGCGCGACCGCGTCCGAGACGAACGTGCTGTACGTCGTGAACGACGAGAGCGCGCCGGTCCCGACGAGCAGTCGAATCCGGCCGCTCGACGCGCGGGTTAACAGGAGTCCGAGCGCGAACGACCCGGCGACGTTCGCGACGAGCGTCCCCGTGCCGGTGGGAGTTCCGCCGAGTATCGCCGGACCGCCACCGGAGGAGGTCGCAGCGACGACCCGGGCGATCCCGAGGTCGACCGCGTGTCTGCCGACCGCACCGAGGAACCCGCCGACCGCGACGAGCAGGAATCCGTACGGCGTTCGTTCCATACGCGTCGGTGACCCCGGGGCCGCTTGTACGTTCGGAGTCGTTCGGCCCCGGTGCGCTCGGTCACCCCGGACCCGACAGCCGACTCGCGCGCGGGCTCTCCCCTTCGTGCGGCGTACGTCGTTCGCGGATCCGGACCGTGTGGACCGTCTCGGTGGCGTCGTCGACGACGAGCGCCTCGCCGATCCCCTCCGGGAGCCGCGAGGCGAGGTCGCCGGCGAGGTACGTCGCCTCCGCCTCCGCCAGCCGGTCAACGTCTCGCGCGGCCGTGAGCCGATGGGAGACGAGGAGGTCGGACTGCGAGACGGCGACGCTCGGCAGCGCGGCCGGGCGCTGGGTCGCACAGACCAGCGAGACGCCGGGCGCGCGACCACGAGTGAGGAGCGTCCGGAGCGCCGGCTCCGCGATCCCGTCGAAGAAGGCGTGGGCCTCGTCGACGAGGAGCCACGGGAGCCGGGGAAGACCGCCGTCGATCCGCGCGTCGTAGAGCCCCCGAGCGACCGCGCGGACGACGGCGGCCGCGGCCGCGTCGGGGACGCCGGCGAGGTCGAGCACCGCGGGGTCGCCGTCCGCCGCGAGCGACGCGACCGGCGGCGCGTCGGCGTCGAAGACGCCCCACGACGCCGCCAGCCGGAGGTGGTTCACCGCGGCGCGGCGGGTCTCCGCCAGGGCGTCGGCCGCGTCGACCGCCTCGCGGAGCGCCGCGAGCGACGGGGACGGGCCCCCGCTTCGTCCGGGGTCCGCGGAGCCGTCGGCACCGACCGCGTCTCCGTTACCGTCGTCGACCGCGTCCGCGACGACGCGCCAGACGAGGCTCCCGGGCCCGCTGGCCGGGTCGAGCGCGAGTAAGTCCGGCCATTCCGAGGGCGGTATCGAGGCGGGACGGACCGCGGGGTCGACGACGCGACCGCCGACCGCTTCGAGGCCGGCGAAGACGCCCATCGGGTCGACGACGACCGGGGCGACGCCGTCGGCGTCGGCGAGTTCCTCGGCGAGAACGCCGAGGGTGTACGACTTCCCGGTCCCGCGCTTCCCGAAGACGACCCCCGCGTGCGGGCGGTCGAGGTCGACACCGACCGACGCGCCGGCGCTCCCGTCGCGAGCGAGGAAGGAGCCGATCCGGGCGGTGTGCGGCGGCCGGTGAGTCTCGCCGTCGCGGTCGCTCCCGGCGTCGAGATCGGCCTCGGTGCCGGGATCGCCACCGGCCTCGGTGCCGGGATCGCCACCGGTCTCGGCGTCGGAGTCGCCACCGGTCTCGGCGCCGGGGGCGCCATCGGTCTCGGCGCGGCCGAGTACGTACATGGGGTCGGCTGGCCTCGGCATCCGGTAAAAACGGTCGGGTGATCGGTCGGGTTCGGTGATCGCGATCACCGTCACCGGCGTCCGATCCGCCCCGTCCGACTCTTTATAACCCATGCCGCGGCCAGCGCGGCGTATGTCCGATCGAACACACGACTCGCGCACCGCGAATCGCCGGACGTTCAGCACCGACACCCGGGCGATCGAGGGGCTCCCGGTCCGCCTCGTCATCGCGCTCGTCGTCGGCGTCGCCAGCCTCAGCGTGATGATGGGGATGATCGGCGACATCGACGGGCTGGCCGCGACCGAACTGGACGCGCAGCCACAGCCGGAGGTCACCACGCCCGGCGATCAGTCGCTCACCGTCGCCGTCGTCGGTCCCGAGGGCTCCCGCGTCGCGGACGCGACGGTCATCGTGCGCGGCGGCTCCGCGCAGGTCGACGGCGTCGCCACCGCACGGACGAACGGCGAAGGGGTCGCCAGCGTGGAGGTCGCCCCCGAACTCGGTCCGAATCAGGCGGAGGGGACGCTCACGATCGACATCAAACCGCCGGCTACGGGCGACTACGTCGACGAGCGGGAGAACACCGAGGTGCTCGTCGTCGAGGAGTGAGCGGCGTGCGGGCTCGCGCCGCGAGGGAGTCGGTCAGAGCCGGTCGTCCCAGTCGATCCAGTCCTGTTCCCAACCGTGGCGACGGCGACGGCCGCGCTCGGCGCGTTCGGCGTCCTCCCGTCGAGTCCGGTTTCGCTCCACGCCGGGCTGTTCGCCGTCCGCGAGCATCGGCCGGAGTCGCGCCGGCCCGTGCGTCTCGACGGTCTCGAACCCGGCGGGCGCGGGGTCGTCGTCCGCGCCGTCGTTCGTCGGCGGAGCAGCCGGCGCGCCCGACGTCGCGGTCGACGACGGCTCGATCGCCGCGATCGTCTGAACGCCCGCGCCGCGCGGGTAGACGATTCGGCCGTCGGACGCCAGCTGTTCGCGGAGGGCGCGCGGCGGCTCGACCACCGCGGCTTCGAGGAGGATCCGGTCGTAGGGCGCGTACGCCGGGAGACCGTCGGCGCCGTCCGCGCGGTCGACGAGGACCGCTTCGTGGCCGGCCGCGTCGAGGTTCGATCGCGCGGCGACGACGGCGGAGCGGTCGATGTCGATCGCGTGAACGCGGCGCGCGCCGGCGATCTCGGCGAGGATCGCGACCGAGTAGCCGATCCCCGCGCCGACAACGAGGACCGAATCTCCCTCCTCGGCGTCGAGCGCGGTGACCAGTCGGACCAGCGTCGCGAGCGAGAGCGAGTGGGGGTCGTCGCCGTCAACGGCGCCGCCGCGGGGCGAGTCGTCGACGAAGGGGTCGCGCGGGACGCGCTGGAGGGCGGTCAGCACGGGCGGCTCGATCGGCTCGCCGATCTGGTGTTCGAGCCCCTCGATCATGTCCGCCCTGAGCGACGCGTCGTCCATGACCGCACTCGGAACTCGGTCCTCTAAAACTGTGCGTTCGCCGGACGGGTGCCGGTCACGCCGGTGGCACGGCCGACTACTGCATCGGAACGAACCGCACGCCACCGTGGTCCTCGCGGTCGATCCCGTCCTCACGGGCCGTGAGCCGGACGAGCCGCTGGCGACCGCCCTCGCAGACGGGAGCGACGACGCGACCGCCCGTCCGGACGCGGTCGACGATCGGGTCCGGTACCGACCCGGGCGCCGCGCAGGTGAGGTAGGTGGCGTCGAACGGCGCCTCGTCCGCGAACGCCTCGCGACCGTCCTCGGCCGCGACGGTCACGTCGTAGCCGAGGCGATCGAGCCGTTCGCGGGCGTCCGCGGCCAGTTCCGGAACGCGCTCGGCCGAGAAGACGTTCCCCGGGCCGACCACCTCGGTGACGACCGCCGCGTGGTAGCCGCAGCCGGTTCCCACCTCGAAGACGCGGTCCCCGCGCTCGACGTCGAGGAGATCGGTCATCATGGCGACCATGTGCGGCGCACTGACCGTCTGGTCGTGACCGATCGGGAGCGGACGGTCGTCGTACGCCGACGCGCGCTGCGGCTCCGGAACGAACTCGTGGCGCGGGACGGCGCCGATCGCCGACAGCGTCCGTTCGCTCGCGTCGAGGCGGTCGCGGAGCGCGCGCACCAGTTCGCGCCTGGCGGCCGCGCGGTCGGCGTCGTTCATGCGAGACGGTAACACGGGAAACGTGGAGAAAGCATCGACGGTGGCGACGGCGCGGCCGAGGGTCAACTGACGTCGATCGTGTGGCCGCGGTCGTCGTCCGGCGAGCGCTTCGGGAGCCTGACGGTGAGCACGCCGGCGTCGAAGGACGCCGTCGCCGCGTCCGCCTCGATCGGTTCGGGGATCGGAATCCGACGGGAGACGGATCTGAAGCGCCGTTCGCGCCGGTGGTAGCGGGCCTCGTCGTCGGCTTCGCGTGCGCCGTCGGCCGCGTCGGACGCGGCGTCCGGGTCGGCCTCACCGGCGTCGTCGCCCGCGTCCGCAACGTCGAATTCGCTCGACTCCTCGCGGGATCCGGAGATCGCGAGCGCCTCGTCGCGGAACTCGACGTCGACGTCGGCGGGGTCGAATCCGGGGAGGTCGGCGACGACGGTGATCGCCTCGTCGTCCTCGATCACGTCGACGTCGACCTCGCGGGCGCCGGGGAACCGCGGGACCTCGGGACCGGTCCCCTCCAGCGTGCCGCCGAGCTCCTCGAACTCGCGGCCCATCCGTTCGAGCAGGTCTTCGATCTCGTCGAAGGGATCGCGTCGGGTCATACAGGTCAGGATTCGTGACGGAGCGTCTTGAACGTACTGGCGGTACCGGGGTCCGTCGACGGTCACGCGGGCGGGCGACAGACACTATCCGCTCGCGCCCCAGGCGATCGTATGCGCCTGTTCTGGCACCGCGGGGACGCTCGGATGCGAGACAACGCCGGCCTCGCGGCCGCGGCCCGAGAGGGGGAAATTGTGCCGGCGTTCGTGTACGACGCCGACCTGCTCGCGGCGGTCGGTGCGCGTCAGCGCGCCCTCTTCCTCCGGCACGTGAAGCGGCTGGAGGAACGGTACCGCGAACTCGGGAGCGACCTAGTCGTCCGCGCGGGCGACCCGAGCGAGGTCCTCGTCGACCTCGCGGCGGAGTACGACGCCGAGACGGTGTACTACAACGAGCACTACAGACCGGCCCGTCGGAACCGACAGCGGGCGGTCGAGGACGCGCTCGCCGGCGCGGGCGTCGAGACGGACTCGCGGACCGACCTCGTGTTGGTCGACCCCGGGCGGCTAGCGGATCGCTACCCGAACCACAGTCAGTTCCACGACGACTGGGAGGCCGTGCCGAAGCGCGGGCCGTACGCGGCGCCCGGTCCGGACGCGCTGGCCGACGTGCGCGACGGGAAGACGGTCCCCGAGCCCGACGCCGACATCGACCTCCCCGAGGCGGGGTACGAGGCCGCCCGCGAGCGGTTCGACGGCTTCCTCGAAGGCGGGATCACCTCCTACAACGACACCCGCGACGACCTCTCGCGGGCCGTCGAGGCGCCGACACGCGCGGTCTCCCGAATGTCGCCGTACCTCGCGACGGGCGCGATTGGGATCCGAGAGCTGTGGGCGGGCGCGAGCGACGCGTACGACGCCGCGACCGGGAGCGAACGCCGCAACGTCGACAAGTACCGCTACGAGCTGTCGTGGCGCGAGCAGATGTACCACCTGCTGTACTACAACCCCGACCTCGCGGTGTCCAACTACAAGTCGTTCCCGAACGAGATCGCGTGGCGCGAGTCGGACGCCGACTTCGAGGCGTGGGCGCGCGGCGAGACCGGCTACCCCCTCGTCGACGCCGGGATGCGGCAGCTGAACGCGGAGGGGTATATTCACAACCGCCCGCGACAGGTGGTCGCGAGCTTCCTGACGAAACACCTCCTGATCGACTGGCGGCGCGGCGCGCGCTACTTCACCAAGCAGCTGATCGACCACGACTACGCCTCGAACCACGGCGCGTGGCAGTGGACCGCCTCGACCGGTACCGACTCCGTCGACGTGCGCATCTTCGACCCGGTGAGCCAGATGTCGAAGTACGACGCGGACGCGCGCTTCGTGACGGCGTACGTCCCGGAACTCGCGGACGTGCCCGCGGGCAAGGTCGTCGACTGGCCGACCCTCTCGCGGGCGGAGCGCGAGGAGCTGGCGCCCGACTACCCGCATCCGATCGTCGACCGGAACGAGGGGTACGAGCGGGCCCAGCGCGTCTTCGAGGAGGCGCTCGGGAAGCGGTAGGGTCCGGTCGACGCGGCGACGCGAGGGTTCTGACTCCGTTCCGTATCCGAGTCCTTTTCGGGGGCGCACGAGAACGGCTCCGCCATGTCTCCCGTCACGATCGACGACGTCGAGGCCGCCGCCGAGCGGATCGCCGGCACCGACATCGTCCAGCGCACGCCCGTCGAGCGGAGCCGGTCGCTGAGCGACCGGTGCGGCGCCGACGTGCGCCTGAAGATGGAACACCTCCAGCGCACCGGCTCGTTCAAGACGCGCGGCGCGTACAACGCGATCTCGCGGGCCGTCGACGGATCCGGAGCGGGGACCGACGATCCCGCGATCGAGCGCGTCGTGGCCGCGAGCGCGGGCAACCACGCTCAGGGAGTGGCGCTGGCGGCGTCGGACGCCGGGATCGACGCGACGATCGTGATGCCGGAGTCGGCGCCGGCGGCGAAGATCGAGGCGACCCGCGCGTACGGCGCGGAGGTCGTGCTCCGCGGGAGCGCGTTCCCGGAGGCGATGGCACACGCCCGGACGCTGACCGACGACCCCGGGACGCGGTTCGTCCACGCGTTCGACGACCCGGACGTGGTCGCCGGGCAGGGGACGCTCGGCCTGGAGGTGATAGAGCAGGTGCCCGACGCCGACGCCGTCCTCGTCCCGGTGGGCGGCGGCGGGCTCGCGGGCGGCGTCGCGGCCGCGGTGAAGGCGCGCTCGCCCGAGACGCGCGTGGTGGGCGTCCAGACCGAGGGCGCGTCGACGCTCTCGGAGAGCCTCGCGGCCGGCGAGCTCGTCACGCGAGACGAGCCCGACACCATCGCGGACGGGATCGCGACCGGCGGGCTGAGCGAGCTCACCTTCGGCCTGCTGGACGAGCACCTCGACGACGCCGTCGTCGTGAGCGACGACGACGTGGCAAGCGCGATCCTCCTCCTCTTGGAGCGCGCCAAACAGATGGTCGAGGGCGCGGGCGCGACCGCCGCGGCCGCCCTCCTGAACGACGACGCGGTCGACGAGCTCGACCTCGCCGGCGAGACGGTGGTCCCGCTGCTCTGCGGCGGTAACATCGACGTGACGACGCTGAAGGAGGTGGTGACGCACGCCCTCGTCGACCGCGCCCAGCTGATCGAGCTCTCCGTCCGGATCGACGACACGCCCGGGACGATGGGAGAGATCGCGACCCTGATCGGCGGCGAGCGCGCGAACATCCGGACGGTGCGCCACGAGCGCAGCCGCCCGGACCTGCCGGTGGGCGACGCCGACCTCGTGTTCGAGGTGGAGACGAACGGCCCCGCCCACGTCGACCGCGTCCTGACCGCGGTGCGCGAGGCGGGATACGAGGTGACGTGGACGACGCGGGAGGCGTGAGAGTAGGCAGTTGTCTATTTATAAATAGAATTGCGGTGGCGCGCGCCTCCGAGCGGGCCCGTGGCCCGCGAGGAGCGCGTGCGAGGGAGTCGGCCGGCCGGAGCGAAGCGGAGGCCGGCCGACGAGGCTGGGGAGGTGTGAGGCGCGGTTGCGGTGCTGTGCGGGGTGGGAATCAAAGGGGCAGCCACGAGGGCGCCGTAGGCGACGTAAGCACTGGAACGAGGAAGCGAACGTAGTGAGCGACCGAGTGAAGCGCGCAGCGAGCGTACGGCGCCCTCGCGGCTGGGGCTTTGGAGGCGTTCGCCGTCGATCTACTGTGGGTTATTTGTATCCGATCGGCTGGGGCTTTGGTGGTGCTCGCCGCCGATCCGCGGTCAATATCGAATATCCACGCCCGGGCAGACGAACCGACGGCGGAGTCGTATCGGTCCTCGTCTCGCTCGATCCGACGATTTGAAACGCGCACCCCGGCAACCACGTCGTAATGAGTCTCGTCGTTACCGACACCCTGGCAGACGAGCGCGTCGAGTTCACCGCGGACGGCGACGTCACGCTGTACGTCTGCGGCCTGACGGTGTCGGACAACCCGCACCTCGGCCACGCCCGCCTGTGGTTCCACGCCGACGTGCTCCACCGGTGGCTCGAACACGTCGGCTACGACGTGCGCCACGTCGAGAACGTCACCGACGTCAACGAGAAGATCACGGCCCGCGTCGGCGAGCGCGACGAGTGGGCGGCCGAGCGCGACGTGGCCGAGACGTTCACGGCGAGCGTCTTCGATTCGATGCGCGGGCTGAACCTCAAGCGGGCGGAGGTGTACCCGCGCGTCACCGAACACGTCCCGGAGATAATCGACCTGACGGAGACCCTGATCGAGAAGGGGTACGCCTACGAGTCGAACGGCTCCGTCTACTTCGACGTGACCGCCTTCGACGGGTACGGGAAGCTCTCGAACCAGGACCTCGACGCGCTCGAGGCGCAGGGCGACCCGGACGAGCGGTCGGAGAAGCGCAACCCCGCGGACTTCGCCCTCTGGAAGGCGGACGGCGTGAGCGAGTCCGCGGCGCGCGAACACGCGAAACACGACCACGGCGCCGAGACGCCCGACGGCGAGACGTGGGCGTCGCCGTGGAGCGAGGGCCGCCCGGGGTGGCACGTCGAGTGCTCGGCGATGTCGACGACGCACCTCGGCGACACGCTCGACGTTCACATGGGCGGGCGCGACCTCGTGTTCCCCCACCACGAGAACGAGATCGCGCAGTCCGAGGCGGCCACCGGCGAGGCGTTCGCGCGCCACTGGCTCCACGTCGGCCTGCTGGAGATGGACGGCGAGAAGATGTCCTCCTCGATCGGCAACTTCTGGACCGTCCCCGACGCGCTCGACGAGCTCGGCGTCAACGTGATCCGGACCTTCTACGCGGGCGCCGCCTACCGCTCGGAGCAGGCGCTCACCGAGGAGACGATCGCCGAGGCCGAGGAGCGCTGGGAGCGGCTCTCGCGCACCCACGACCGCGCCGTCGACGCGCTCGACTCCACGGAGGCCCGCGCGAAGACCGAGGACGGCGACCTCCGCGAGACGGTCGCGACCGCGCGCGAGGAGTTCGCGGCCGCGATGAACGACGACCTCAACCTCCGGGAGGCGACCGCGGCGCTCCTCGACCTCACCGACGCGGTGAACCGCCACGTGGACGGGGTCGAGGAGGCGGGCGCGAACGACGGTGCGGCCGGGACCGACGCCGAGGCCGCCTACGACTACCGCGGCCTCCGCCAGGCGGTCGAGGCGTTCGAGGAGCTCGGCGGCGACGTGCTCGGCCTCCAGTTCGGGTCGACGACCGACGGGGACGTCGACCTCGCCGCCGAGCTGGTCGAACTCGTGCTCGACGTGCGCGAGGCCGAGCGGGAGGCGGGGAACTACGAGCGCGCAGACGAGCTCCGCGACGCCCTCCGGGAGGTCGGCGTCGAGATCGAGGACGGGCCGGACGGCGCGACGTACCGGTTCGAGTAGGGCGACTCGGTCAAGGGGCCGACGCGGCTCAGTCCCACGTCACGTACACGAGGAAGGCGATCCCGACGAACTCCAGGATCTGGAGGTACATCATCGCCCGGAGCGCCGGCGTCGACATCTGCGGCGGGTTCAGGTAGTAGAACAGCGCCAGGGCGTTCTCGGCGAGGAGGAGGAGCGCGAACACCGCCGAGCCGAGGGTGTGTTTCGACCGGATCTCGAGGTAGTTCCGGCCCCAGATACCGACGAGGACGAGCAGCAGCAGGATGTTCAGCGCCGCGGCGACCCGCGCCACGCCGAGCGTCGCGCCGCCGAGCGTCGCGATGCCGGCGGTCGCTACGTCCAAGCTGGCCGTCGCTACGTCCAAGCTGGCCGTCGCTACGTCGAGGGTCGTCGCTACGTCGAGGGTCGTCGCGGCGGTCGTCACGCCGAGGGTCGCAGTCATGGCGCGCGCCCTCCGGTTCCGCGGTCGGTCGGTGCGTTCGGGGGGTAGGTCACACTCATTCCAGTTGGTCGACGATCTCTTCGACGGTGTCCCAGTGCGTACGGGTCCGGTCCGTGGGGAGGTAAATGGCACCGTAGTTCTGGTCGGTGCTCTCGATCACGCCGTTCTCCTCGAGCACGTCGAGATGGTGTCTGACGGTCTTGTACGCGAGGTCGAGGTCCTCGGCGAGCTGGTTGGCGTTCCGCGGGCGCTCGTCGAGCGCGCGGAGCAGCCGGGCGCGGTTCGGACCGCCCCGGGTACCCGCCAACACCTGCCAGAGGACCGCCTCCATCGAGAGTACCAATCGGAGGACCGGGTAATAAGCGCGGGGATACCCGCACGGGGAGCGGGGAGAGCGTAACGCCGGCGGGGACACGATTGATCCGTCGCCTACGGCTGTAACACGCCGTCGATGACGTGGATGATGCCGTTCGAGGCCTCGATGTTCGTGTCGACGATGTCGGCCTGGTCGCCGTTGAGGTCGGTGCCGTCGACGTCGACCTTCGCGCCGTTCAGGGTCGGCACCTGGCTCGCGTTGACGATTGAGTTCGCCTTCCGACGGCCCGGCACGACGTGGTAGGTGAGCACGTCGGTCAGGAACTCGTCGTCGACCGCGTCGACGTTGTCGACCGTGATCCCAGCGTCGTTAAACGCCGCGTCGGTCGGGGCGAAGACCGTCAGCTGTCGGTTCCCGTTCAGCGTGCCGACGAGCCCCGCCTCCCGGACCGCGGCGACGAGCACGTCGAAGCCGTCGGCCGCGGCGGCCACGTCGACTATCGTGTCGCCCCGGCTCGGCGGCTTCGCTGCGGCCGCCCCCGCGCCGCCGATCAGCGCCGCTGTTCCCGCGCCGACGCGCTTCAGTACCGTCCGTCTGCCAGCGTTCATGGGAAACACCCGCCCGGGAGAACGTTTCAGAATTTATTTAACAATTTGGTGAAAGCAACCTGACTTCCCCACGAAAGAGACCCAAATCTCCGCCAATATTACCGACTTCGGGCGGGGGACCGAGCCGGGAGAGGCGGGTCCGGAATCCCGCCGCGGCCGGGTGGGGCGGCTCAGTCCAGCACGTGTTCGGTGTCGTACGATCCGAGCACCTTGACCCACCCCTTGTCGGCGATGGCCTCGATATCCCGGACGGCGGCCGCCATGTGGTCCTCGTAGAGGCCGGCGTCCACGTCGAAGTGGAACAGGTAGTCGCCGAGGCGCTCGCCGCTCGGACGCGACTCGATCCGCGAGAGGTTGAGGTTGCGGTCGGCGAACGCCTCCAGCAGTTCCAGGAGGAGGCCGGGGTAGTTCGCGTTCGGGTAGACGATCAGCGTGGTCTTTCCGCCGGCGTCGGAGCGCGCGGACTCGGGCGCGACGACGAGGAAGCGCGTCGCGTTCGACGTTCGGTCCTGAATGTCGGCCGCGAGGATCTCGAGGTCGTCGCCGGCGTTATCGGGGTGGCCGATCCCGGCCACGCGGGCGTCCTCGCGGGCTCGCTCGACCCCGCGGGCCGTTGAGGCGACCGCTTCGAGGCCGGCGTCCGGGTAGTTCGCCTCCAGCCAGTTGCGACACTGCGCGAGCGCCTGCGAGTGGCTCGCGACGGCCTCGAACTCCTCGTCCTGCGCGAGGAGGGCGTGGCGGATCGGCGTGACGACCTCGCGGGTCACCGCCACGTCGTAGTCGGCGAGCGCGTCGAGGCTCTCCGTGACGGACCCCTCGATGCTGTTCTCGATGGGGACGACCCCGCGCTCGAACTCGCCGCTCGCGACGGCGTCGACGATCGCGGTGACCGACTCCCGGAACGACACCTCGGCGGCGACGGCGCGCGCGGCGCGGTGCGAGTACGTGCCGGCGGGGCCCAGCGTGACGGCGTTCATTACCCCATCGTATCGGGGGCGGCGAGAAAAGCCTGCGGGGCGCGGCGATGTTTCCGGTGCGGGTCGGTGTAGCGCGGTTCGGCGCCGGCCGCCGCAGCGGTCACTCCTCGTCCGGATCGGTCGGCACGCCGCCGAGGTTCCCCTCGTCGTCGAACAGCTTCGCCCGGAGGAACCGCGTCCGGTAGCGGTTCGCGCCCTCCTTCGTGTCGGCCTCGCGGATCTCGTCGATCCGGCCGTCGGCGACCGCGTCGATGATGTCTTCGACCTGCTCCTTCTCGCTCGGGGTCAGTTCGAACTCGTACGTCCGGGGCTGCTCGCTCTCCAGCCGCGTCCACTTGCGCGCGGCAGACACCACGACGGAGCAGGGCTCGCGACAGGGGAAGACGCCGTCGCCGCCGTCGACGTCGAGGTCGGTCTCCTCGTCGTACTCCCACTCCCGCCGCTTGAGACACTGGGAGTCGTCGCAGCACGCCTCAGCGACCCAGTCGACGTGTTCGTTGCCCTCGCCGCGGTCCCAGGTCTTCACGACGCCGTAGATGCCCGACTGGCGCTCCATCGTCTCGCGCCAGTGGGTCACGTCGAACTCGCCCTCGCGCTCGCGGTGCCAGTTGGCGACCGTCGCGGGGTAGATCGTCTCCACCGCCTCGTAGAGGTCGCGGGGGCCCAGGTCGGGGAAGACCCAGCCGCCCGCGAGCGACGGCGCGGTCTTGAGCGGCCGGTACCGCCCCTTCTCGTCGAAGGTGACCAGCTCGCGCGCGTCGAGCGGGTCCTCGTACGCGTCGAGCTCGTCGACCGGAACGCCGGCGTCGTCGGCGTGGCGCACGTCGTAGCGGCGCTCGCCGCGGTCGGTGATCGTGGCCGTGATCTTCAGCTCCCCCCACGCGCGCTCGATCCCCTCGGCGAGCGCCGCGTACCGGGTCGCGACGGTCTCGCCGTCGGCGTCCTCGATCCAGCGGAGGAACGCGCGGCGCGGCCCGAACTCGCCGACGACCCGCTCGAAGACGTACCAGTCGGTGACGGCGGGCGCGCGCTCGGCGAGCGCCTCGTGGAGGTCGCGCTCGCTCATCCCCGTCGGGCGGCCGCCGGCGGCGAGGACGTACTCGTCGGGCGTGCCGCCGGGCAGGTCCTCGTCGGTTCCTTTGGTGCCGCGCGCGACGCTGAACCCCTCGAACTGGAGGGGTTCGCCGGGGTCGCGGTCGTCGAGCGCGTCGAGCACCGCGTCGAACGCGTCGCTCGGGAGGTCGACGTCGGAGAGTTCGGGTCCGTCGTCGTCCGCCTCGCCCGCTTCGCCCGCCTCGCCGCCGTCGGTCCCGGGGGTGGAGTCGGCCACGGTCAGTCCCCCGTGGCGACGCGGGTCGTCTCGCGCACGTCGTCGAGCGCCCCGCCGATGTCGGCGCCGGCGTCGGCGGCGCGCTCCAACACCACGTCGGCCATGAGCGGCTCCGTTCCCACCGCGCCGGCGTACCAGATCCGGGTGCCGTCGACGGTCTCGGGCACGTCGTACCCCTCGGTGTGGTCCTCGCAGAGGCCGACGTCCTCCGGGATGTCCTCCTGCGTGTGGTAGCCGTCGGCGATGAAGAGGGGGACCAGGACGACGTCGTCGCTCTCGAAGTGCTCCGGGAGGTCGTCGACCTCGGGCTCCTCGTCCATGTACAGCGCCTTCACCTCGTCGAAGCGGTCGCGCTCGGCGATCCGGTCGGCGTGGTACTCGATCGCCTTCGCCGAGTTCTCGTTGCGCTCGGTGCCGTGACCGACGACCGCCAGCCCGAACCCGTCGCCCACGTCGGCGTCGTTCGTCACGGACTCCGCCCGCCGGACGATCACGTCGGTCATCGCGCGGTGGGTCCCGACCGGGCCGCAGTAGTGGACCTCGCTGTCGATGTCCTCGGCGACGAGCGTGGCCTGGTCGGCGGAGAGGCCGTCGGAGTCCCACTCGGAGACGTCCCACCCGTCGAGCCGGAGCTCGCGGGGGATCACCTGCTCGGTGAAGTACCCCTCCGAGACGAACAGCGGGACGACGTAGATCTCCGACCCCTCGACGGTACGGAGCACCTCTCGGAAGTGGGGCTCTTCCTTCCAGAAGCCGGTGCGGACCTCGTCGAAGGCACCGGCGGCGCGGATCGTGTCGGCGTGGTCGTACGTCGGCGCGCTCGACTCGGGGTTGAGGTGCGAGCCGTGCGCGACGATGACGAGCGACTGCATACCCGTGCTGGGGGCGCGCCGCTCTTAGGGACTTCGGAGGCTGCGGGGCGACGAGAATCTCCGATCCGTCTCCGGGGCGGGATCCCCGGCGCGACCGAAACGATCTTGCCCGCCCGACGCGCAGCCTCGCGCATGTCGCTGGCAGCCGAGACGCGGGAGGCGGTCCGAGCGAACCCGTTCGTCCGGGACGCGCTCCGCGCCGGACTGGTGAACCACAGCGCCGCCGCGACCTGGCTCGCCGAGCGGGCGGACCTCGACGGCGACCCGGACGCGATCGCGGCCGCACTCCGCCGCTTCCGGGAGGACCTCCCGGCGTACGAGACGGAGGCGCGCACCGCGAGCGTCACCATGCGGAGCGGCGTGGGCGTGGTCGACGACGCGAACGCCGCCGACGCGGACGACGGCGACCCGGGTGATGTCCCTCTCCTCCGCGTCGGCGGCGCGGGGGTCGTCGACGGCGGCGACCGCACGGCGATCCTCGCGGCGGGCGACGTCGACCCCGCCGCGAGGAT
>NZ_SGXU01000078.1:0-2191 GCF_005435015.1 Halorubrum sp. SP9 | reverse complement strand
GTGATCCCAACCTCACTTCGCGTTGCGAAGAACTCCTCGAACCGTTCGACCCCTTCTTCGGACAGCGGAATCGATCTCACCCGGGACCTAATGCCTTTAACTGCATCTTCCGGGACTTGGAGCATTCGCTCTCCGCTGTCGAGCCATTCACAACTCAAGCGACTGAACTCACTGCCGCGCAGTCCAGTGTGGCCGAGGGCGTATACGGTGAATCCGTGGCGGTTTGATTTCTCTTCTGCGGTGTTAAGCAGTTTGTTGTACTTTGATGCTGACAGCGGTGTGGGTTCTTTATTCATCTTCACTGAACACTAGGTCGTACAAGTTTGTTCCTTGTGGGCCTCGAGCGTATTGCTTGAGGAACTTGAGGCCGTCTTCCGCTGCTACTTGCCCTTCTTGAAAGATAGGAATCTCAAATGGGCTCCCTGTTCCCTGGGACTCGAGGTGTACGATTGCCTGTATCTGGTCTCTTGCGAACTGAACATGCTTTTGAACATCCAGCGAACACAGGTAAGAGAGGTTAGCGTGATTCTTGATGACGAGTCCACTCTGTTCAAGCAGAAACTCTTTCGCTGCTACAATGCTATGAGCATCTTCTATCTCGCTGAGGCTGCGGACGTAGTCTTCCAACTCCATTCTACCGTGGTTTTGTGACTTTGGTTTTGACATAGATCGCTGTACGCGGGTTCTGCGACTTTCGTCTCAGATGGCTCATTTCGCTATAGATTGGCGAACTCTACTACCTGACTTCGCTGCGAGTGATTTTTAGAGAGTTTAGTAAAACGCTTTTTGGTGGTTAAAATGGGCAAATAATCGCTCCTCTTGACTTTATTTAAAGAACATATATAGATTTTCGATCGTCGGAATAGAATGCCATGAATTATCTCTTTTAGAATTGAATAAATACCTCGTAAACCCTCGCCACAAAATAAAAACCGGATTTACCTATAATAAATCTAATAAACGAAGTGTTCTCTCTTAGAGACTGTAATTCAATTGTCCGTCGTGGACAATTGAACCCAGTAACGCCTCCCTTGGCCAACACTTGGCAAAAATAATACCAATCTACCGACCGGACCTTCTCACGTGTTCCCGCGCGATAAAGAAAAAGATCCAGAATGGTGTCCCAACTGTGAAGAAAAATCAGCTCGAGTTGCATGGTCTGACGACAAAGATTGGTCGCTCACGGCTACCTTTGCTGACCTAGACGATGGGGAGAGTATTTCGATGAGGCGGTACTGTCGACAGTGTGGCTGGGACGAAAAACGCCGTTTCACAACCACTATAGATTCAAATGACAGTCTAGGAAGCGATGAAAGTCAGTAAGATATGCCCACTATTGAGAGCATATTCGACCAGGGGGGAGACGCATAGATCATCTAATTACGATTCGGCGTCACGTAACGACGAGACGCACCTGAAGATGATCGACGTCGATACCTCGCTGGCTAAATTTAGAAATAAATAGCGCTTTGGAAGACCTCTATTGCCGCATAATCGTGTCTTGGAGGGATCCGGGCCGTGCTCCTGACATTCGTTCATACATTTCTATGGCCTGTGTCTCAGTCATGTTTGAGATCATGTCGGCTACGATGCGTGCCCGTGCAGTATCGTCGTCCTCGTCGGTATCATTCAATCGTTCACGATATGGTTCCAGTATTGCTGACGTGTCAACCGATTTTGGTGCCGCTTCGTCGTACAACAGTTCGAACAACTCGTCGATGACCTGAATCTGTCCTTTCTGCTGTCCTCTGAGAGTTGGATTACTGATGACGTAGTAGAAGGTCAGCTGTTTTAGAATCTCAATCTCTTGTCGTAGATCGTTGTCCACGAGCAGTGTCGGATTACCATCTTCGTCATGCTCACCAAGTTCGACGTATTCTCTGTCTCCGGGATCATCTTCAGTCGCCTCCAGATACCAACTGATCATGGACGACGAAAACTCGTTCAGGAGGTTACGTTCCGACTGGGTCCACTCGTATGGCGTGTAGAACTCTTCGACGACCGTCGCAAAATCGCGAAGTTCAACGAAGAAAGAGAGGACATCCTCAATCGACGCTTCGACATTGGTGTCGTCGTTAATGTACTGGCCGAAATCGTGGAGTTTCATGTCGTACGACTTGGCATAGGATCGGAGCAATTCGGTGTGCTGCCCAATGTCGTCGTCTTCACCAAAGTCGTCTGGGAGCTGATT
>NZ_SGXU01000763.1:0-220 GCF_005435015.1 Halorubrum sp. SP9 | reverse complement strand
CGTCGAGCAGTCGAACCTCGCGTTCGACCCGCTCGGGCTGTCGGTGAACGCGCACGAGCTCACCATCCTCGTGGCCGCGGTCGGGCTGATGCTCGCGATGCACGGAATGCTCCAGCACACGAAGCTCGGGACGGCGATGCGGGCGATGGCCGACAACAAGGACCTCGCGCTCATCACCGGCATCCCGGCCGAGCGCGTCGTCACCGCGACGTGGATCATC
>NZ_SGXU01000762.1:0-220 GCF_005435015.1 Halorubrum sp. SP9 | reverse complement strand
ACGAGAGCGCGGCCGTCACGGGAGTCTCTTCGAGTCCCTCGACCGTCAGCTCTGAGGTGTAGTCGCTTCGCGTCGTGGAGTAGTGGCCGACCACGTCCTCGAGCTTCTCGTACTCCGTCCGATCGAGAACGTCCTGCTTGAGCAGATACCACAGGTAGAAGACGCTGTCAACGTCGCAGTTGGTCGCCGTCAACGTGATCTCGGACACGCCGATCGACGA
>NZ_SGXU01000761.1:0-221 GCF_005435015.1 Halorubrum sp. SP9 | reverse complement strand
TCACCGAAAGCGCCTCCCACCCGTTCACGCGACCCCGTTCCTTCTCGACCGACACCGAAGCGACAGGCCCTCCGTCGGCGGCAATAATCAGATCCTCGCTCGCAGTCGCATCCGAGCGCTCGAAGAGATCAGCGATCGGCAGGATTCGGACAATCCCCTCGGGATCGCGCACGACTACGGGTCTGTCGCCCGTGACACTGTCCCCGTACGCCACATCGTGA
>NZ_SGXU01000760.1:0-221 GCF_005435015.1 Halorubrum sp. SP9 | reverse complement strand
GGTTGCCCGCCAGGCCGCGGAGGTCCGGCCGGCTCGCCGTCCCGCCGCCCGCGCCGCGGTAGAGGACCCCGAGAACGGCGACGACATCGTCTCGATGGGCCTCGTCGACGACGTAGCGATCAGCGACGGCACCGCCGAGGTGTCGCTCGCGTTCAACGCCCCGCACGCGCCGGCGGAGATGGAGATCGGCGACGCGGTCCGCGAGGCGATCGAGGAGGCCG
>NZ_SGXU01000759.1:0-222 GCF_005435015.1 Halorubrum sp. SP9 | reverse complement strand
ACAGCCTCACCGACGACGCCCAGTCGGCGCTGCGCCGGACGATGGAGCAGTTCTCCGACAACACCCGGTTCATCCTCTCGTGCAACTACTCGTCGAAGATCATCGACCCGATCCAGTCGCGGTGCGCCGTCTTCCGGTTCTCGCCGCTCTCCGACGAGGCGGTCGGCGGGATGGTCCGCGAGATCGCGGCCGCCGAGGATATCGAGGTGACCGACGCGGGCG
>NZ_SGXU01000758.1:0-222 GCF_005435015.1 Halorubrum sp. SP9 | reverse complement strand
ACAGAGGCGACTCTGGGATCGTGTCTCGTGTTACGGCACTGGTATCGCAGTTGAGTACCTCGTTGGTTTGCTGGACGCACCCCCCTCCGTCCGTCTCTTCGACTCAAAGCCCGATAGAGTACGATACAGTCGTGCTGCGGCTGACGGGCCTCTAAACCACATCTCAAGTGTCTATACTACCCCAACGAGACAGTTTTTTGCTAATACCGAGGAGATTTGTAC
>NZ_SGXU01000757.1:0-223 GCF_005435015.1 Halorubrum sp. SP9 | reverse complement strand
AGGTCGCCGGCACCGTCATGGCGAAGGCCGGCTCGATGGTGGCGTACACGGGCGACGTGTCGTTCACCGGGAAGGCCTCGGCCGAGGGCGGGGTCACCGGCTTCCTCAAGCAGGCCGCGACCGGCGAGGGGACGCCGATCATGGCCGTCGAGGGCGACGGACACGTCTACTTCGCGGACGACGGCAAGAAGGTCCAGGTGATCGAGCTCGGCGCCGGCGAGTC
>NZ_SGXU01000756.1:0-223 GCF_005435015.1 Halorubrum sp. SP9 | reverse complement strand
GTTCCGGCTCGCGGGGAGACTGCCTCAACGGCGGTCACGCTCCACGCGCCCGAAGAGACGGGTGCGTACATCAGATCGGTCTCAGAGTGGCAGTACGTTCAGTTCCTCCCCGCGTCAGTTATTTTCTCGCTTCACGCGGTCCACCCGTTTCTCGCCGTCGCCGCGATCGACGCCGTGATCGTCGCGGTGGTGACGGTTGTGTACATCCTCGCGGTCGGGCTCA
>NZ_SGXU01000077.1:1347-2203 GCF_005435015.1 Halorubrum sp. SP9 | reverse complement strand
ACTCCACTTCAGACTCTCTGATCCACTCTACCCTATATATAAAAATTATCAGTCCAGTAAATACTGCAAACGCAACCCCGACGAGATACCCCCCGACCAAACCCATAAGACCCATCCCGGTGGTTATAAGCACGACTATTGCGACGATCCGGCAAAGGGGGTTCAGCAGATCTTTCACCAGCATCCGATACTCCATTCGCTTGATACTGTTGAAAGATGCAATCAGTACCTTATTGACCGTCTGAATCGGGATCAGTAGCACAAACAGTGCGAGTACGATGACCAGCTGAGGCTCGCCAAACAGATCTGCGATGAAGGATCTACTCAGAAAAACGATCGTTAATCCAACTAATGAAGAGAAGGTTCCAATTATCAAAACGTTTCGGAGCGTTGATTTAGCCCTTCCGTACTCATTATTATTGAGGAATTGTGGAATGAAGTAATCGACTGATCGGTGAATGTTGAGACTGACGAAGCCCTGAACAAAGAGAACGATCGACAACGCTAGTGTGTAGACCCCGTATTGTGTAGGAGTGACGAGTCGGGTCGCTGTAGCGACAAACGAAAAACCGAGTGCTTTTCCCAATATGTTCCCAAGAAAGGTGATGCTACCTTGTTTAGCGATTGTAAATATCCCATTATCATTCTTCTCGCTCATTTGTTCAATTGAGATAACCCATATTACTCAACCGTTCTTCTAAGGCCTCTTCCTCACTTTCACTCCATTCTCGTCTCTCCCCATCCGTTTCGCCGTAATTATTTGTATACTTAATCGAGGAAACTCCTTTGTGTTCTTCCGTCATTGCGTCTTGTAGTACTATTCCATCGACCGTCTCCGGAATCGGACAATTATGAA
>NZ_SGXU01000077.1:0-1318 GCF_005435015.1 Halorubrum sp. SP9 | reverse complement strand
AGCAGAGTCGGTGCAATATCCACAACGCTTGCATTCTCTATCGTGCCGCAGTTGAAATTCGGTCCTGAGGCGATGAATATGCCGTCTCTACGGTGGTCCCCAGATCTGTCCTGACCGTACTGTTTCGAGGGACGAATCAATTCATCGGAGTGGCCATTTTTCAAGGTGTACTCAGGGTTTGTGCGAACGATTAGGTCAGGTGCGTCATCCACTATCCAACCAGAGTATACTTCCTCACTCCGAACCACCGCTTCCACCAGTTGGTCGTCGGTTTCTGGATGTCGAATGGAGCGAAGTGAGTCACGAACCTGTTCCACCACCGTATCATACTCTTCGTGAGTTACTGTCCCCTGAGTGAATCGGTCCTCAAGATTAATGAAGAGTGCTTGTCCTGAAAGCGTCGAAAAGAAGACCTCCGTTTCATCCCAGACAATTGTTCGATGGGAATTATCTTGAAGAGACCCTCCAAACTCAAACCATGAGGCAGGGAGCACCGACTTTACTAATTTCTGTAGCCCAGCGCTGCCTACTACATCCCACCCGAACTTGAGTATCTCGGCTGCGAGATCAATAGCAACTTGATTAGGTGAACCCTGAGTTTCTCGGGTGAGGTATCCCGTGTCTTCTAGCCATTCGTCAATATAGATATCATACGAGAGAGGACCGAACCCATGATCAGAAATGATGAGCACGTCACACTCGTCATCTGTTTGTTCTAGAATCTGTCCGATACCGTCGTCAACGGTCTCGTAATACCGTTTAATGGCGTCAGTATGCGGAGAGTCGGGATCGTACCGTGGGTGAGATTCATCTAAATATTTCCAAAAGTAGTGTTGGATACGATCACTTCCGTCGTAGACAGACATCGCAAATTCCGTTTCGTGGTCATCGATCAAGGTGAGGAACAGTTCTGTCTGATATTCCGCTACCTTGATTAGATTCTCTTTGAATTCCCTTTCATTTCCAGCCTTGTAGAGGGACTTGTCCTCAAAGAGGTTTTCAGCTGTGCCTATTGTGTCCCTGAGTGGTTCCGGTTGAACAAAATCCTCAATACTATTCGGTGTTGGGAACCCACTGACGAGATATCCGTCAACCTCTTCCGGCGGGTAAGTAAATGGTATTTTGAACAATCCTGTGGTCGTTCCATAATCGTTCATAATCGACCAGAACGGAGATGATCGACGATCGGAAGAGTTGATCGACCGTCGATTGTAGTCTTCTTCGAAAGTGCTGAAGTCAAAGATACCATGCTTGCCAGGATTCGTTCCAGTCTGAATGGAATTCCACGCCGGAGGAGAAACGGGTGGGGTAATCGATT
>NZ_SGXU01000755.1:0-223 GCF_005435015.1 Halorubrum sp. SP9 | reverse complement strand
ACCGACACCAAACTCGACAGTATCGCAGCCGTCCGCTCGGCTTTTCACGACGTGTTCGGATACACAGAACCCGACGAGGCGTTCGGAGAGTACGCCGAGCAGGCGTCGGATCGTCTCGCGGTCGGAGAAGATAACTGTGTCATGTACGCACCCGAGGATGTGAGACTCCCCATCGGGATCCCAGTCGCGGAGTGTGAACCCGTCACGGATACGGACCACGCTC
>NZ_SGXU01000754.1:0-223 GCF_005435015.1 Halorubrum sp. SP9 | reverse complement strand
AGGCGCATCGGTCGCGACGCATCGCCGCGGAACGGACGCGGCGGTTGGAGACGCTCATCAGCAACCTGCCGGGGATGGTGTACCGGTGTCGGAACGAACCGACGTGGCCGATGGAGACCGTCAGGGGCGAAGTCGAAGATCTCACGGGGTACAGCGTCGGCGCGATAGAGGGCGACGACGGGGTCGTCTGGGGCGAGGACATCCTCCATCCGGACGACAGAGA
>NZ_SGXU01000753.1:0-224 GCF_005435015.1 Halorubrum sp. SP9 | reverse complement strand
CCTCTGACGACCCCGACTCGGTACCGCCTCGTCGAATCCGCTCTCGTTGTGCGATCTGACTTGCCTCTCGTGAGCGACGGTGCTCGCCTCGCTGACCGTAGTAAGAAATATATAACGTTAGATTAAACTAACACACAGAGGTGACAATCGCATGCGACCTCGCACGAAGTACCGCATCGGACGGGCCGTTCACATGCTCGTCACGGTGCTGACGCTCAACCTCG
>NZ_SGXU01000752.1:0-224 GCF_005435015.1 Halorubrum sp. SP9 | reverse complement strand
AGCGACTGACGCACTGACGACGCCGCTCGAAGCGGCGTGATCGCCTCCCACTCCGGACCCGCGCGGGCGGCCGGGACGACGGTTCGACTCCGTCGGTGGGACTCCCTTCGGGGAATCACAATCATGAACGACAAGGAAAACATCGACACGATCGGACTCTCGCGGCGCACCGTCCTGGCCGGCCTCGGCGCGGTGTCGAGGAAGTCGACGCCGTCGGCGTCGTC
>NZ_SGXU01000751.1:0-224 GCF_005435015.1 Halorubrum sp. SP9 | reverse complement strand
GGTGAGCGCCTGCTGGCTGGCTGAGTGTAAGGCACCGGTGTCGATGATGATGACCGCGTCCTCGTCGATCACCTGGCGGAAATCGAGGTGTGGGTCATCACTGTCGGGCACGTGATTGAACAGCTGGGTGAGCCGGTCATCGATCGGAATCTTCTCGATCCGATTGTGAACCCCCTGAAGCAGCTCGTCGAACGTCTGCTGGCTGTTGGCAGCGACGCTGTACA
>NZ_SGXU01000750.1:0-224 GCF_005435015.1 Halorubrum sp. SP9 | reverse complement strand
CTCGCGCTCTACGCTGGGGCCGCAGGAGTGACCGCGCTTGGCTTCTTCGCCGACGCCAGCAGCGTCGTCCTCGGCGGTATTCTCACCGGAGTGTCGCTGTTCTACCTGCGAGACGAGGCCCTTCCGGCCGACGCATGTCCCAATTGTAACTCGCGGGTGGACGTGATGTCGCAGCGCTACTGCTCGACCTGTGGGGAGCGCCTCGACGAACTCGAAGCGGCGCC
>NZ_SGXU01000749.1:0-225 GCF_005435015.1 Halorubrum sp. SP9 | reverse complement strand
TGCGCCCGGCGGACGATCCCGCTCGCGGTCGACTTGTCCACGCCGACCACGTCGGCGAGATCCGCCAGCGTACACTCTCGCGGGACCTCGAAGTACCCCTCTCTGAGGCCCGCGGCGAGGAGCTCCTCCTGTCGCCTCGTGAGGAGTCGGTCCGATCGCCTCTTGTTCACCTTCGAGAGGAGCTCGTACTCGGTCCCGCTCGCTTCCAGCGTCTCTCGGAGCTGG
>NZ_SGXU01000748.1:0-225 GCF_005435015.1 Halorubrum sp. SP9 | reverse complement strand
GCCCGAGGATCCACGGCGTGGTCCCGGTCGCGACCGCGGCCGTGTCGATGCCGAGCCCGGCGACCTCGTTCATCACCTCCGCGATGGTACTCACCTCTCCGCCGATGAGGTACGCGAACAGCGGCAAAACGAGCAAGAACGTCCAGTTGAGGCGGATCGGAATCCCGAACGCGCTCCCGACCTTGATTCCACGCATACCCTCGGGTTCGGTCGGTGGTCGGTTAA
>NZ_SGXU01000076.1:0-2254 GCF_005435015.1 Halorubrum sp. SP9 | reverse complement strand
GATTGATCCGCAGTATTCATCGTCGCGATGATAAATACGTTTTCTGGGATCGTGAATTTAGCCCCAGAGTGAGAGAGGAACCGCTCTTGTCCGCGTTTATCTTTTTCAAGCAGAGTGATGATTTCGCCAAATATTTGCGGAACGTTGCCACGATTAAGCTCATCAATGACGAGCACGTATCGTGGTGGTGTTCGGTTTTCAGGTGTAGCTTCTAAGGCCTGAGCGGCTTCGATACAGATTTCCCGGAAGATCCCCTTCTTCAGTCCATATGGTGAGCCGTTCGATATTTCGGTTCTTTTCTCGTTCTCTTCCGCTGAATCCACAGCAGCTATCCCATTTGACTCCTCCCTATCTCCGGTGATCGTGTATCCCTCTATGAAATCTTCGTACGAGAAGGAAGGATGGAACGTGACGGACTCAGTTTGATACGTTCCTGGATCTGTTCCTGGCTGCTTACCCGTCCACAGCCTCGCAAATCTCTCTGCGAAGAATGTCTTTCCTGTCCCGGGTGGTCCGTACAGGATGACCTGTCTTTTCCTCTCAAGCTGACGGGCCAAGTGACGGGCGAAGTTCCCATCTAACGACCAGTTCTCATACGACCAAAAATCAAACTGGAGTTCGCCTCTTGCTTCTCTAATAAATGCCTCAACTGAGTCGTACTCATATGTGAGAACCTGACTCTGTCTCTGATCGAGTCGACTCCACTGTTGCTTTGGGTGGCTCTCCCAGCCAAAAAGCTCGAATAATTCTTCTTCTGAAACCACGGCATCATATACCTCTTCAAAGTAGATAGCAGTATCAAGAGTTGATATCGGAATATCAACCGTATCCGCTTCTAACACGGTTGTAACGGCCATATATCCTCTGTCCACGTGATGGAACAGAATTACGTCTCCTCTGGTCAGTCCACCAACGGTGTCGAGTTCATTACTGTCACATAGCCAGTATCGAACTGAATTATTCTGATACTCTTCGATGAAGAGGGGATCATCCGACTCAAGAGTTTCGTCGGACTCGACGGTACTTTCGTACCTCTCATCTGTGTTATTGCTTTTTGGCACGTGAACTGAGATTACTTTCTTATTTTTCCGCTCAATAAAAGGAAGAGTAACTGACTGATCCGTATCATCTGATGTAGTCGTCTGCGTCCCGGACTCAGATCCTTCTAAATCAATTTCAACATTCGCTTCCTGAGATGCGTTTTTATGGGGTGTGGAATCATGATCGGATCCGAGGAGGGGCAGAATATCCGGTGTCCCATATTCGTCCTGTAAGTTACTGTATACCTCTTCGCCTTGAGTAGAGAGTGTATATTCGTTAGCAGAATTCAAATCGATTACTCCTGCCAGTCGTAACCAGTCAGCCCGCTGCTTAGCCTGGCTCTTCGACTCCCAATCTAAATCGTATTTCTGGTTTAAGATTGTCTGTAGTTGGCTCACTCGCAACGGAACAGTGGAAACCAGTGCGATCGTGTCATAGAACCCGATGAACGTTTCGCAGAAAGATTTTATTAGTACCATCGGGGTATCAGGGGACCCTTCTCGCTGAAGTTCACTTAGTACCTGTTCACCAGTAGGCCGCAGTTCAATAGTCCGTGAATTTCTGCTAACGCGGACTAAACCCATCATCTCCATTTGCGTGAGCCATGACTGCGGTACTGCCGAGGCCGAATTCACTTCACGTTGATAGCCTGATTGAACCTCTTTAAGCTCTGGACCGTAATTCTCGATTGAAATTAGAAAGTGAGCCAATCTACTGAGCTTCTCTGTTGCTGTCTTGGAGAACAACGTCAGAGAGGATCGCAGATTTTCATCATCCATGATTAATTGGAAATCTAAACTCTATAATAAATTAATTACGGGTACCTGCGAATCTCTCCCACTTTCAGGAATAGGCACGTGATGTAATTTTCAGCATCGGGAACGCAACGTTTCTAAGCGTGTCTGCCAAGTGGACAGTATATTCAGATGAGCAGATGGAGCGACGATCGCGCTGATCACGAGCACGAGGCGATCGAGGCCTTTCTGCGGAGCCACTTCCCGAGTACCTACTTCGAAAATCAATCGGATCTATCCGAATACGACGGCTCAGACAAGGAAATCTCTGACGCGGAGCGTGCGATAATCGAGGCGCTCGTGTCCGAGGCGGAGACGCAGTTCAAATCCTCCAAGGGAACGCTCGGGCTCGCGATCGACTTCGTCGTTCTCGCCGAGGAGTTGGCGGAACACGACGACTGGCTCGCCGGCTTCGACCC
>NZ_SGXU01000747.1:0-225 GCF_005435015.1 Halorubrum sp. SP9 | reverse complement strand
AAACACGGAGGTGGTGGCATTCCCCGGCGTCAGCGCCGCAAACGACCCGGCCGTCATGGTGGCCGCGTGGGCCGGCGGTGCCGCGTAGGTCAGGTCGGTACACGTCGCCACCTGCTGGGTTGGAGACGGCGTATGCCCGTACGTCGCGTTGTACTCCCCGGGAGACAGACACGGGTCTACATCCCGGGCGTCGACAGTGCGTGTCTCGTTGGCGGGTGGCGGCGA
>NZ_SGXU01000746.1:0-225 GCF_005435015.1 Halorubrum sp. SP9 | reverse complement strand
ACTAAACAATGTACAACATGAAGTCAATAGTTTAACGGAACAAGATGCGGAGGCGGATGAAGGATTGTGGGGTGAAATAGATTCATTATGTGAAAAATGGCAGTCTGAAGCGGAAGATCAAACTGAGGCGGAGATAATAGCCGACAGGATAATTGGAAATAGCCAGAGGATGGCGAACCTCAAAATTCGTCGTACAAAGTTCAAAAGTGTCTTGTATCATATACT
>NZ_SGXU01000745.1:0-225 GCF_005435015.1 Halorubrum sp. SP9 | reverse complement strand
CCCAGAGCGCCCGGTAACGACCGATTTCGGCAGAATAGATAACATTTTGACACAACGATCGTTGGCTTCCGGCGCAACGATTGCCGCGAAATGCCCGAGAAAACGTCCTTATATTCCATAGCCACGTCCTTATATCGGACGACTGCCGTATTATCAACCACACTTCTTGTGAAACTCAACTCTAACGTTTATGTATAGCCGTTCCCCGGAGTCGAAACGTGATTC
>NZ_SGXU01000744.1:0-226 GCF_005435015.1 Halorubrum sp. SP9 | reverse complement strand
GCATCATTTTCAACAAAACTGAAGGGTAGCGACATAATTGTCGGAGCAAAAAAATCTTCCCCGCCAGGACTTGAACCTGGAATCTTCTGGTTCGTAGCCAGACGCCGTGACCATTGGGCCACGAGGAATAGGATGTTCAGTGTGTTGTATTACGGGCTCGAGTAATACCGGAGTGTCTTGACAATCCTAATCTGAACAGTCTTAGGGAAGTAACCAGTTGTCAAAA
>NZ_SGXU01000743.1:0-226 GCF_005435015.1 Halorubrum sp. SP9 | reverse complement strand
GTGGGCCTCGGGAACGTCCAGGTCGTCTTTGTCCCACTGGAGGAAGTCCCCCGGCTGCCCCTCGTAGTCCGAGGCGTCCAGCGTCGGCGCCTCCTCGTTCACGCCCGGCGAGTCGAGTTCGATCCGTACGTCCGCCGCGTAGCTCTTGACCGACCGCTTCACGTCGGACTCGTCGCCCCGGACGACCGCGTAGTCGATCCCGGGCATCTCGTGAACGACCGTCAGG
>NZ_SGXU01000742.1:0-226 GCF_005435015.1 Halorubrum sp. SP9 | reverse complement strand
ATGGACGATCCTGGGTCTGCTCCTGCTATTTTCCGATGTGCGGGTGTACGTGGGGGCGCAGTCACCGGCCGAGCGGTACTACGCGACTGAGACCGGGTACGACGTACCGTCTGACGACTGACGGCCAAGTAATCGGGCGATAGCAGAACGGTCTGGTCTGTTGAATCCAGTGCTGGCCCGCTCATTTTGATCGCTGAAGGGCAGTCATTCACTGTCAGCGTGGGCA
>NZ_SGXU01000741.1:0-226 GCF_005435015.1 Halorubrum sp. SP9 | reverse complement strand
ATTAGTGATGTAGCTTCGTGCCTTACTGAATAGGTAGAATATCTGCGATCTCTGGAATGGGTTAATTGTATCAGATTCCCGTATAACACCAAGAAAATTCTAATTTGTTAATACATCGTGGGATATGATGGTCTATATTTCACCGATTCTTTTGAGTAATAAGAGTGATCTCATCGCGCCGTTCGCGCCGAACCGGAACCATTTAAGCCGACGTCGGTACCGATCC
>NZ_SGXU01000740.1:0-227 GCF_005435015.1 Halorubrum sp. SP9 | reverse complement strand
GCGCTCGCCGAAGGAGCGGTATGTCGACCGACGCCGCCCTCGACGTCACTCTCGCCCGCAACGCCACGGTCCTCGCGACCGTGGACGAGACGACATTCCTCGTCGATCCCCTGTTCGCCGAGGAGGGCGCGCTGCCGCCGATCGACGACACGCCGAACGACCGGAACAACCCGCTCGTGCCGATGCCGGACGTCGACCTGTCGCACGACGCGGTGGTGGTCACCCAC
>NZ_SGXU01000739.1:0-227 GCF_005435015.1 Halorubrum sp. SP9 | reverse complement strand
CCACACGAAGAAGGCGCCGATGAGCGGTAAAAGCGCCAGCACCGCCATCACGAACGTCCAGAACACCACGTTGGGGATCCCGGCGACCCAGAGCCCGAGCCCGGCGATGACGGCCTGAAGCAGCGAGACGGAGATGTGGCCGATCACCACCCCCCGCGTCATCGCGTCGATCCGGTCGACGAGGTCCGCCGTGACGTCGGGCGGCAGCGGGCTCGTGTCCCGGATCC
>NZ_SGXU01000075.1:739-2278 GCF_005435015.1 Halorubrum sp. SP9 | reverse complement strand
ATACACAATCGTCAATCGTCTGGCAGCGCTTCGTTGTATGGAGGTACGGGACTTCATCAACGAGGAAGTTACCGTCTTCAAGGACAACGGCCTGACGCCTGCCGCTGAGACGCTCGTTCACGAGGAGTTCTTACTCGAAGACGAAGCCATCATTCAGGCGTATCACGACGCTTGCGATCGATTAGCTGAGGAGATCGAGATCCTGTTCGACCGTGACTCGGCCTACAGTCAGGTCAATCCCGATGACGATACCTTTGAGGAACTCTGCGGGATGCTTGACGAGATACCGGACGAAGTCTGGCGGGCTGATGACGTTCTCGGCTGGATTTACGAATACTACAACCGTCCTGTCGTGGAGGCGCTTGACGCGAAGAACACCTTAGAGCCTGAAGACGTCGGCCCAGCAAATCAGTTCTATACGCCGCACTGGGTCGTACGAATGCTTGCCGACAACTCGCTCGGGAAGCTCTACCTCGAGTCCACAAATCAAGAAGATGCCGTCCCAGGCCCTGAGTCCCTAACACCCGAAGAGCGAAAAGAACGCCTCGTTACCCCTGAGGATTCTCCAAGCGTACCAGAACTCTGTACCTACCTCCTTCCGGACGAAGACGACCACGATGCACCCGAGTTCGGGCATCCGCGAGACCTGCGTGTAATCGACCCTGCCTGTGGTAGCGGACACTTTCTCCTCTACGCCTTCGATATTCTTGAGCGCATCTGGTGGGCCGAAACGGACCTTAGCCGAGGTGAGATCCCCGCAAAAATTCTCAAACACAACCTCTACGGCGTCGACATTGACTTACGCTCCTGCCAACTCTCCGCTTTCAACCTCTATCTGAAAGCCCGAACACGCGCCGAAGCCGAAGATAATGGGGATTTCGAAATGCCGAACCTTGGGATTGTCTGTGCTGATGCTCGTGTTGCCGAGGTCGAAGAGGCGATCGACGTCCTTGATGAGATTACAGGTGAAGGAACTGGCGTCCGAGAGGCTCTTAACAACATTATTCACGAATTCCAGCACACCGAAGCTCTCGGCAGTCTCCTTGATGTTCAGGGCACGCTTGAGGATGAGTTCGAAACTGGACAGTCAGATGTCTTGGAGTGGGGTGGCGACGCGCCGAAGACACTCAACGAGTTCGTTCGACGACTTGAGGAAGCCGTTGAGGAGCGTACATCAGATTCCTTCGGAGAGCAGAACCTTCGAAGCTTCCTGAACCTGCTCGTGGTCTTGACCCAAGACTACGACATCGCTCTCATGAACCCGCCGTACGGGTCACGTGGTCGGATGCCTGATAATGTACAGGAGTATGTTGAGGAACACTACGACTATACCACAGAATACTACATCAATTTCTTTGAAGCGTCTGATCGGCTCGTTCGAACGGAAGGACGCGTCGGAATGCTAGTACCACGCTCTTTCATGTTCCTCAAATCCTTCCAAGACTTCCGTGAGGACTTCATCGGCGGCCGTGGTTCGTTTGACTTCCTCACTGAATACGGCATTGACATCCTCGATAATGCGACAGTCCGAACCGCGGG
>NZ_SGXU01000075.1:0-697 GCF_005435015.1 Halorubrum sp. SP9 | reverse complement strand
AGGACAAGAGGGAACGTTCATTCGTCTCGAAGACGTCCCAAAAGGCGAGAAGGAGCAGTCGTTCCTCCACGCGTCCTTTGTCGACGAGAATGAGAATGGAATCCAGCGACGATACCAGCGCAATATATCTGAGTTCGACTTAGTCCCCGGAACGCCGCTATCCTACTGGGTCCCCAAAGAGCTTCGCTCCTTATACAACTCTGAGGTAGTATTAGATGCGAATAATGCAGGTCTGGATGAAGAGAGTCTAGGATCCATTAAAGTAGGTGTCCAAACAGGTGATGATGATCGCTTCACACGAACATTTTGGGAACGCACTGGAGAGGGATGGTTCCCCCTATCCAAGGGTGGAATGGATTCTTGGTTACTTCCCCGGATAAAGAAAACAGTATTATGGGACGAAGGAGGGGAAGAAATTAGACGGTATTATGGATCACGTCCTCAGAATTCGCAGTTCTACTTCGATGAAGGAATCACGTTCAATCGGGTGAAGGAGAGTGGTCAGCGGTTTGGATACTTGCCATCGAACTCGGTCTTTGGCGATAAGGGACCGACTGTATTCCCTGAGCATGACTTGTGGCCTCTGCTATCATACACTAACAGCCGTCTATTCACCTACCTAATGCTAGCTCAGACAACTGAGAGAATGTGGGAAGTCGGCCAGGTTTCCAAACTCCCATGGCGTGAAGAGCTTGAG
>NZ_SGXU01000738.1:0-227 GCF_005435015.1 Halorubrum sp. SP9 | reverse complement strand
AAAATAGTCCGGCCCGCCCCCTGCGGGGCGGACCCCGAAGGAGTGAGGGACCCCTCCCGTTAGGGAGGGGGACCGAACCGAACCCCTTTTTATTTTTAAAAAGGAGTGAGGGACCCCTCCCGTAAGTATACGGGAGGGGGACCGAACCCCTATTTAAGAAGGAGTGAGGGACCCCTCCCTATACTATACTATACTAATGGGAGGGGGACCGAACCCCGAAGGAGTGA
>NZ_SGXU01000737.1:0-228 GCF_005435015.1 Halorubrum sp. SP9 | reverse complement strand
GGAGCCGTCGGAGATGTTCATCCGGCGGGCCATCCAGCGGTATCTCCGCCGCCGCCGGTCGGACTCAACCGATTCGAGCGTCGAGGCGTGGAAGTACCGCCTCAAGCTGTTCCGCGAGTGGTGCTACGGGATCGACCTGAAGCGCGTCGGCGAGCTCCGTGGGCTCGACTTCGACGAGTACTACGAGATCCGCGCCGGCGAGGTCGCGCCGGTGACGCTGGAGGGCGA
>NZ_SGXU01000736.1:0-228 GCF_005435015.1 Halorubrum sp. SP9 | reverse complement strand
ATCGGCCCGCTGTTCGCCAAGCAGTGTTGCGGCGGTTGCGAATGCCGATGGCGACAGGGTGTGTTCGTCGTCCTCGTCGCTCGCTGAATCGTCGGGGGGCGTCTCGGCTGCCAGCCGGGTCTGGGCTGCGTCGTCACTGCCGTCGGGGGTGACTGTCTCGCGGGCAGTGTCTGACGGCAGGGCGCTGGCTTCTGGTGGCGACTCGACTGGCTCGTCACCGCTTGCTTC
>NZ_SGXU01000735.1:0-228 GCF_005435015.1 Halorubrum sp. SP9 | reverse complement strand
GCTGGCCGAGGGCATCTCTGTCGACTCGAAGGCCCAGAAGGTGCGCCGCTACATCCAGCAGTTGCTCGAGGAACAACCCGACGAGAAACTCCTGCTGTTCACAGAGTATACTGACACGCTCAACTATCTGCTTGAGCTAGTGAAAGATGAGCCGTGGGCCGACGAGATCCTCGTTATTGATGGTAGCGTTGATAAAGAGGAACGCGCCCGAATCGAGGAGGAGTTCAA
>NZ_SGXU01000734.1:0-228 GCF_005435015.1 Halorubrum sp. SP9 | reverse complement strand
CCCGGTCCGAGCGGACGGCCCACTCTAGGGCGAGCACTAAGACGACGACGACGAGCAGCTGGAGCGAGAGCAGCGCCGCGTAGTCGCGGCCGAAGGCGTTGTACTCGACGTATATCTGCCGAGTGAACACCGGGAGCCGCATGATGGAGGGGGTGCCGAAGTCCGAGACCGCGTACAGCGCGGCGAGCAGCGAGCCGGCGGCGATCGCGGGTCGGATCGTGGGGAGCG
>NZ_SGXU01000733.1:0-228 GCF_005435015.1 Halorubrum sp. SP9 | reverse complement strand
GAACGACATCGAGCGCAACCTGGAGACTCCCTTGGAGGGAATCGGGGATGCGGTCGCCGCGGCCGAGGGCGACGACGCGGCGGGCGACGACGAGGCGTACGATCCGGGCGTCAGGCAGGCGATCCGCCACGGCGACACCTCGAAGGCGGACCGACAGGCGATGCTCTCCGAGACGCCGCACGTCCTCAACACCACGCCGGAGACGCTGGCGATCCTGCTCAACTCGCC
>NZ_SGXU01000732.1:0-228 GCF_005435015.1 Halorubrum sp. SP9 | reverse complement strand
GCCCAGCAGCGACACCCCACAAGAACCGGAGACCGAGAACCACCGGAAATGTCGGAGCGAAGTCCACAGTCACCGCGAGCCCAGCTTGGATGACTGTCCCGGTGATCAGTAATCGGGTCGTCGTCGTTCGCTCTACGAGTCTGCTTGCCGGCCACTGCACCAAGACGAACGGGAGTAGCGTTGCTGAGAGCATGAGGCCGAACGACGCGTAGCTGATGTCGTACTGAT
>NZ_SGXU01000731.1:0-228 GCF_005435015.1 Halorubrum sp. SP9 | reverse complement strand
CCGTTCAACTACGGTGACTGACGTACAGACCCGCGACCAATCACAACCGACCATCTCACGCCCCACCACCCATGACCAAGACACTCCACGTTCAGATCAAGTCCGCCGACCGTAGTGACCTCGAAGAGCGTCTCGAAGCGATCGACGCTGGCGAGGACGTTGACCCCAGTGAGCCGACGCTGTCGATCGAGAACCTCGAAACGTTCGGCCGCGTTTTCCGCTCGACCA
>NZ_SGXU01000730.1:0-228 GCF_005435015.1 Halorubrum sp. SP9 | reverse complement strand
ATCTCGTTGCCCGACTCGGAGCCGTAGCGGACGCCGAGCTGGACGTACAGCTGCGCGAGCCCCATGATCCCCAGCCCGATCTTCCGCATGTCCCGGACCTTCTGTTCGATCTCCGGGACTGGGAAGTCGGACATCGTGACGACGTTCTCGAGGAAGCGCGTGCCGTACGCGATCCGCTCGTCGAACTCCTCGAAGTCGATCGCCTCGTGTAAGAACGCCTCGACGGCG
>NZ_SGXU01000074.1:1789-2286 GCF_005435015.1 Halorubrum sp. SP9 | reverse complement strand
CGGTTCCAGTTGTTGAACGTAGTAGAGTTAAAATACAGTAATCAAGTTGACACTTATTGTGGTCGAAGTCATAGGCATACTATGGATGACGACATAGACTGGCCGGACGACTTACGCTGTAGCACCTGCGGCGAACCCGTCGGCGAAGAAGGCGTTCGAATCCACGTCGCCCACCTCGTAGTTCCTCGTGAGCCGGAACTCTATGCGTGGTGCCCTAGACACTCTCCCGATACAGAAGAGGAGGAACAAGCGCTGTGGAAGCAAGTGAAACGAGGAGACTTGCTAGAACAGGCCCAATCATGGGAAGATTATGACTAATAGCAGGTCTAAGCATCTCTGAGAAAACTAGTACGTAAGGCGAGTCGAACTACTCTTGATGTCGTGCCTTATCCATAATCTCATGTACATCTAACGCCTCGCGTTGTTGAACCTCTCCCTGAGCATTTACCGCTAAATGCGCAAGAGGCTCTACCAGAGGGCGGACATCCGAATCAAGA
>NZ_SGXU01000074.1:0-1779 GCF_005435015.1 Halorubrum sp. SP9 | reverse complement strand
AGGTGTTATACTCTCTTGATACTGACTCCAAATCATCCTGTAGTTCAATGATGTGTTGGTAGAGGTCGGATACTAAACTGTCAGGACAGTCCGTCAGGTCATATTTTGCAAGACCTCTTAACTCGGCTGTCTTCTGTCTATCTTTGCTGTTTTGATTTTCTGTGCTCATTTTTAGTCACGATTCCGTATCAACTGAACCAGCCGTCAGTGGTTCCAACTGTCGACTGAAACTGCGGTCAGCTGAATGTCTCGGTGAGGTGTCACGGACAGTCCGCGACAGCGCATCAATGACAACAACAGGTACGTTGGTTCAGTTAATATACTTTCCTTAAAATAAGCCTCTGTCTATCGGTTTTGTAGTTCCACCATACAGTGGTTCCCGTGCTAAATGAAGAAATCTACATATCCTTCCGAATAACCAGACTGGTTCAGACGATTCAGGTTCTGTGGTGAGGAAGTCATCTCCGTGCTGTAGATATGTATAAAGCCGGAATAGCAGTCTCTGAAACTATGACAATTTTCTGGAAATTGTACAGCATCGGGTCTGGCTACGATAGAGAACGCACCTCAGCTGAAATTCAAAGGGGTAATTAGATGGTTCAACTCCACATCGTTGGTGGGAACGCAAAGACCTCCTATGGGATTTATATAAATTCGTCTCTCGTGGATGATACTGGATGGGAGACCGGTGATTCCCTTCGAATCACTGTCGTCGACGGAGAATTAATTCTTGTCACACACGAACAGATGCCGGTTAACCAATGGATTGAGCTCTACGACGCTGCAACTACAAATGAAACAATCAATGAAATGGACCCAGCAGACCTCATCAAGTTACGGGACTTCTCTGACGGTTCCGATGGTCGTCGACCATCTTCGGTGACTTCGCTGTCTCGACTTAGCGACTCAGGACATCGGGTTCTCGTCACAAACGCAGTACACCGACTCAGATTAACGGCGAACACTGCAATCCACCGACAGGCAAACTTGGGTGTACTCGTTCTAATTCCGGCCTCTATCGAGACAGAGGACGTAAATGAACGAGTTCGAGATATTTTGGATAAGCGTGAGTCACAATTGGGAAACAGCAGTAACCCTACCGAATAGATATGACCTCTGACAAAGCCGGACTAAGACTCACTAATAGGACAGCTGCGGGCTGTTAGCTAGTAATACCATATCTTGGTGGCTTTCACGTTGGTATTCAGCCGTTACACTAGGTGATAATACAGACGCAACTACTTACTAACCCCCCCACATTTGTGACAGTATCATCAATGGCTCCACAGATTCCCACACTCTTTGAGTCGTGTACTCCCCACGACGATGTGCTATCGGGAACACTGTCGGAAAATGAGTTCGCTGCGAAGCTCTCCGATGTAGTGTTTCGACAGGATGAGGCCCCTGAAATCTATGGAAACCCGGATACCTTCTTCGAGAAGACGTATCCAACAGATGGACTACAGGACCTCCTCACTCTGCTTGCGAAACGATACGTCGGCAAAGAGCAAGACGAGTTCAGCGGAGAAGATGGGCTTCTCTCACTCGATACGGTATTCGGTGGTGGAAAAACCCACTCACAAATCGCCGCGTACCACTTCTCGCAGAACCCGGACGTAATCGACGACCTATCACAGTACATCGTCGACGACGAAGCACGTTCGCAGTTTGAAGAGGTCAAAGACGAACTATCTGTTCGGACAGCCGTTTTCGAAGGCGGGTACGTCAGCGCGACCAAGGCGAAATGTAACAAGGACGACCCGAGTGCACCGAACACGC
>NZ_SGXU01000729.1:0-229 GCF_005435015.1 Halorubrum sp. SP9 | reverse complement strand
AAATCCAAGAATGATCCCCAATGAAAAACACCAGGGATCCCGAGGTAGCGCAGAATGGCCGAGAGGACTCATTCGTCGCGTTCAACCACAGCGGGCCCACGAGAGATTCATGGATAGCTTCCCATATTCAGACGCCGTCATGATGAAAATAACTG
The DNA here is from genome assembly GCF_005435015.1 of Halorubrum sp. SP9. Lineage (NCBI taxonomy): Archaea > Methanobacteriati > Methanobacteriota > Halobacteria > Halobacteriales > Haloferacaceae > Halorubrum > Halorubrum sp. SP9. The sequence goes on along the minus strand of NZ_SGXU01000729.1, from coordinate 74 downwards.
ACGTAGAGACACTGCTGCGTCACCGTGGCGAGGTCCGAACTACGTATATCCCTGAACGGTTCTCTGTAATCACT
>NZ_SGXU01000728.1:0-229 GCF_005435015.1 Halorubrum sp. SP9 | reverse complement strand
CGGGAGGACCTCGAACGGCTCGCGGAGCTGCCGGGCAAGGTCCGGCTGGTCAAGGGCGCCTACGACGAGCCCGCCGACATCTCCTACAAGAAGAAGGCGCGCGTCGACGAGTCGTACCGCGACTGCCTCGCGTACATGTTCGAGGCGTTCGACGACGGGGTCGCGGTCGGGAGCCACGACCCGGCGATGATCGAGCACGCGGCGGAGCTCCACGCCGAACACGGGACCC
>NZ_SGXU01000727.1:0-229 GCF_005435015.1 Halorubrum sp. SP9 | reverse complement strand
GATGAAGGGCATCGAGCCCTCCGCGCTCCGCGAGGTGTTCGTCGAGGTCCCGGACGTCAGCTGGGACCAGGTCGGCGGGCTCGAAGACACCAAAGAGCGGCTCCGGGAGACGATCCAGTGGCCGCTGGAGTACCCCGAGGTGTTCGAGGAGCTTGACATGGAGGCCGCCAAGGGCGTCCTAATGTACGGCCCGCCGGGCACGGGGAAGACCCTGCTCGCGAAGGCGGTC
>NZ_SGXU01000726.1:0-229 GCF_005435015.1 Halorubrum sp. SP9 | reverse complement strand
AGCTGTTCGGCGTCTGGGACGTCACCGAGATCGCCTACGAGGACCCCTCGACGAAGCGGTACATGACGGTGACGCCCATCGCCCACACGATGGGTCGCCACGCGTCCAAGCAGTTCAAGAAGTCCGAGATCTCGCTGGTTGAGCGGCTGATCAACCGCCTGATGCAGACCGAGGAGAACACGGGCAAGAAGCAGCAGGCAACGCGGATCGTCCGCGACGCCTTCGACAT
>NZ_SGXU01000725.1:0-230 GCF_005435015.1 Halorubrum sp. SP9 | reverse complement strand
AGATGATCACCGCCATCTTCCCGACGCTGAACGTGAACCGGAAGAAGACCAAGGCGCGCAGCAATGGGAGCCCGAGCAGCGACCGGAACGTCTCGATCCCTCCCGCGTCCTCCGGGTCCTTCCGCCCGCCGGGGTTGTCGCGGAGGAACGCGAACACCAAGGCGAACGCGGCGAGCGTGACGAGCGTCAAGACGAGGTACGTCTCGGAGAACCCGTAGGCGTACAGGAGG
>NZ_SGXU01000724.1:0-230 GCF_005435015.1 Halorubrum sp. SP9 | reverse complement strand
CGTCCCGACTGACGACCGCAACCGCGACAGCGACGCGGACCGGTGGCGTTACGCCGTTCGAGGCCGCACGACCGGTATGGCGACGACCGTCCGCTGTGACGACTGTTCGTACGAGGAGGCGTTCGACTCCCTCCGGCGGGCGCGGACGGCCGTGAGCGAACACGAGCGCTCGACCGGCCACGCGGTCGCGTGGGAGATCGAGTCGCTGGCCGGCGGCGTCGAGCGCGCCG
>NZ_SGXU01000723.1:0-230 GCF_005435015.1 Halorubrum sp. SP9 | reverse complement strand
CTTCTCGCGGCGGGCAGTCTTCTCGCGGTCGCCGCTAAGCCGGTCGGCACCGTCGCGTGACAGCCCGATATTCAGTCGGAACTCTCGAATGCGATTCGTGTAAAGAAGCCATGCCGCCTCCCCGATTTGAACTCACCGAGACGCTCGCCCTCGCTCCGCTCGCGGGGAGGGGGACAGCTCGATCTTCAGTCGAGGCTCCCAATCCAATCCGCTCGGAAAAGGTATGCCGC
>NZ_SGXU01000722.1:0-230 GCF_005435015.1 Halorubrum sp. SP9 | reverse complement strand
TTCTTCGACCGCGAAACGGCATCGAGACACTACCAACACCGCTCGGATCGCCACATACGCACGCTCAAAACGACGGCACTCGTCGATACAGATTCGTGTGCCATCCTTGATCTTCACTGCTCGGCACACTGGCCTCACGACACCCAAACTGGCCGTCGAGTTGCCCTTCGCAACACCGAGAAAATCGAGAGTCTCGCCGGCGACAAAGGCTATGACGACCAATCTCTCCG
>NZ_SGXU01000721.1:0-231 GCF_005435015.1 Halorubrum sp. SP9 | reverse complement strand
AGTAATTTCGAGCTGCATCGGCGTCGCCGTCAACACGTAGTTACACACCGTGTCGTTCTGTAACTCCGTGAGTAGCTCGTAGAGATTCGTTCCCTCGCGACCGTGGTGAGCCTCGTCGACGAGCGTGAGGTCCCATTCGAAGTTATCCTTCGGTGGGTCGCCCGGATGTTCCTCCTGCCAGTGAACGGAGGGTGAGAACATTCCCATGTTCCCCGAGCGCCGTGCGGTATG
>NZ_SGXU01000073.1:1604-2401 GCF_005435015.1 Halorubrum sp. SP9 | reverse complement strand
TGCCAACCCTTTGGTGCTCAATACATCTAATGCCGCATGGACTGCGTCGATTCTATTCTCGAATGACTGCTCTCTCGGGTCAACAGGATACTTTCTGGCTCGTCTTTTAACCCCGCTTTCCAATTCAGAGTAGCTCTGTACACGGCCCTGATGTCCAGATAAGACCACGTCATCCCTACTTTTGCTCCAGATTTTGGTATCGCTCTTTACCTCATCAATCTGGACTCCAACACCGAGGCCAAGTTGTCGTGCCTCATCGTATGGGATTGACTGCTGCTCATAGACCAACCATGAAAGAATGTACCACGTTGATAGGGAATCTACATCGTCGAGGGACCCAGCCAGCTCTCGTTGTATCAGGACCTCGGTGACTGCTGTCCTTGCCTCACGGAGCGCTTCTCGCGGTCGAACCAGCTCGTCCTTAGCATCGACCACGGGATAGTTCTCCGTGAACACTCGTAACGTGGGGCCGAATGCGCTGATTATTGTATCCGTCTTAGTCAAGTTGTGTTCAGATTCGAGCAAGGAACTTGCCTTCTCGCGGGCTACCTGTCTGGTTTCATCCTTTATGTCCCGCCAAAGGGTTGGCATTCGGTCGTCAGGCTGAGTAGTAGGCTTCCTACAAGTTAGAAGAAGGGTACTATCTGCGGAAGCGTCTTGTTGTACACCAATCCGCTGTGGCATTTCGCTGGTAATGGTGTGGGTTGCCGTTATATTGAACCCGGAATTTATGATAGACATAGTGAGCGAGTCCCACGCAGCAATTTCCTTGTCTGTAAAGTAAATTGTGAGAACAC
>NZ_SGXU01000073.1:0-1594 GCF_005435015.1 Halorubrum sp. SP9 | reverse complement strand
TCCCTCTTCGAGGACTCGGTACGCCTCGCCGAAGATGTCACTCATTCTATTCTCGTATTTATTCCGTGCCACTTCACGCTTAGAGCCAGACTCCGTATCTGATACCAAAGAGGGGTTCTCAACAGCCTCGTCTTCTTTGTTAGTTTCTGGTGTGCTGAACTCTTCAGGATAGATGTCCCCCAGATACTCGCGGAACCAGACATAGAACGCATCGGCGACCTCGGAGTAGATGATATTGTCTCCATACGGGGGGTCAACGACAATTGCCTCAATCGATTCGGTATCTATTGGTAGATTTGAGGCATCTCCACACCGCACCGTTGTATCCGGGTCCTCAAGGTGTGAGACATACTCCGAGATATGCTCATAGTTCGACAATACGTTATCTGATTCAGACTGGTAACTGTAAGTCCCACTCATCAGGTTGCTCTCAGAGAAATGCCACTGGAATGAGAAGTTATTATTACCTAGCATACTGCTGGGAGACCCTCGACGAATGTCAATAGGTTGTAATCTGGAATTGCGTTCTATCAGTTTTATAGATATAAACGAGAGAAGCGTGAGGATAGCCTCTGCTCGGTTCTGAGAATATTCGTCCAAGATATCCTTCTTTATTTCATCAAATGCGTCAAGATATGTAGCGTGAGAAAGGAGTTGACGGGGGCTGTATAGGTCCCTCCATTGGGTAATTCCATAGGGGGCAGAACGGTCATAGAATCCAACGTAGCGGTCTGTGGTGAGAAGGGTCGCGAGGTCAATCTCGGATTCTATCTTATCTGCCGCCCGCGCAAGCGCATCGCGGTCTTCCTGTGACGGCGAGTGATACTGTGAACCCTGTACAGATTCAGAGTATCTCACACCACAGACTTCATAAGAGAATTCTCCATTCGAGAACATCGATACAACATCCTCTCGCTCAGTCACCACGTCGCAATGGGGACACTCAATATCTCCACCGCTTACCGTCCCCTCACTTGGGTCAAATTCGTCCTTTGAGACATCTTCTGGTATGTGTACAATCTCAAATTGGAGACCTTCGTCCTCATACTGTGGCCTGCTGGCAATCCCTTTCTTTTGATTGAACCACCAGCGATTGGATACAGGAATCTGTTTCCCGCACGAAGGGCAGTCAATACTGTAGGCCCGGAAGTATTGGTTCGGCTCAACCCCGTTCTTTTCCGGGAAGAATGGTTCCAGACGCTCCTGAACGATGCTCTCAATCTCGTTCATCCACGTCCGCACATCTGACTCAATGGACCCCTCTTTTGGAGCATGTTCGAGAATTACCTTGTTTAGCAACCACGCTACCGGATTTAGCTCGTTAGATATAGTGGGAAGACCGTATCGAGTAGCTTCCAGCGGAATCGTTCCGCCGCCCGCGGTCGGGTCGAGTACAGTTGGGAGCTGTCCGTCCCAGTGCTCCCGAAGCGTTGAGTGTAGTTCCTCAAACTCAGATTTTGAGGGGACGTTTTTGTGCGGATACTCGTAGCCGAAGTGGTCCTCGATTGACCCCGTTCTATCGTCTTTCGTAGCATATTTTTTGACGACATAATCGTCGATATCCGATACACCACTTGTCGGTGGGCCGATACAC
>NZ_SGXU01000720.1:0-231 GCF_005435015.1 Halorubrum sp. SP9 | reverse complement strand
AGGGGTATTACCCGGTATATCGCAGACGCCGCTGGGAAATCTGGGGGTGATCCGAAACCCCTGAAATAAAGTCAGATATTGTCGGGTAGAATATCGGCGATATGTTGGCCGCTCATATGTGCGAGACGTTGATATTCAGATCAAACTGTCAAATCTGGTGAAAACCCCACTGATCGTACCGCCATCATGCGATTGGACAGGGGGGTAATTTTTGGGGCCTGTAAAGGGTCA
>NZ_SGXU01000719.1:0-231 GCF_005435015.1 Halorubrum sp. SP9 | reverse complement strand
CACAATCCTAGTTAGTCGCTGGTCTGTAATTAGAAGTCTTCTGGTCCCAAACCGTTATAATCGCTGACCGAAGACGGAGATCAAATGCATCTTGCGCTGGTCGTGGAAGATCCCGCCTCCACTAAGGGGCCCGATACCCAAGCTAATAATCTTCTGAAATCCCTCGATACGTGTACGGATACGGTGGATGAGATTACGGTCATATGTAAAGATGGAGCGAGCCCTGATTAC
>NZ_SGXU01000718.1:0-232 GCF_005435015.1 Halorubrum sp. SP9 | reverse complement strand
CGACCTGCTGGTCGTCGACGAGATCGGGAAGGAGATCTCGGGCGCGGGCATGGACACGAACGTCATCGGTCGCTACCGCGTCCTCAACGCCCCCGACCCCGAGACCCCGGACATCGACCTCATCTACGTCCGGGGACTGACCGAGGCGACGAAGGGGAACGGCAACGGGATCGGGCTGGCGGACCTCACCCGGCGGGCCGCGGTCGACCAACTGGACCTGAAGAAGACGTAC
>NZ_SGXU01000717.1:0-232 GCF_005435015.1 Halorubrum sp. SP9 | reverse complement strand
AGAGCGGGGCGGACCGATCGCTCGAACGGGCTACGTCCGGGCCGGGACCGTCACTTCGCGGTGGGCGTGATGTCGCCGACGGCGTCCATCACCTGGACCGCCGCGCTGGCGGCGAGCCCGCGGGCGACCTCGTCGGTGTCGGACTCGGCGATGCCGGCGTCCAAGTCCTCCGGGTCCGGCGTGAAGCCGGCCGAGACGGGGTGGCCGGCCGGGGGGTTCACCGCGACGGTCG
>NZ_SGXU01000716.1:0-232 GCF_005435015.1 Halorubrum sp. SP9 | reverse complement strand
GGTGAGCGGCGACGCGCTCGCGATCGGCGTCCCGTACGTCGACGCGCTGATCCTCGACGTGGGGCGGCTCACGGGCGAGAGCGTCGAGAACCTGCTCGGGCTCGGGATCGACCTCTCGGCGACGGTGGTCTCGTACTACGCGCTCGGGATCGTCGTCGTCGTCTGCTACTTCGCGATGCAGCGGATCCTCCACTCGCCGTTCGGGCGCGTGATGATCGCGATCCGCGAGAAC
>NZ_SGXU01000715.1:0-232 GCF_005435015.1 Halorubrum sp. SP9 | reverse complement strand
TTGAGGTGGCTCTGGTAGAAATCAGCCCCGACAATCAGCAATGTAACCGAGGAGACGACCATGCTACCGACAATAGCCCACTCAACGAAGGTAAGATCCGGAAGCATCTGTTGATATATCACTCTCACCGGCATAGAATTAGCCTGTTGGTGTACAGAAAACCGGGGTTATCTGAACACCTACATTAGAACTAAGTTTAGGCCTATACACAGGCCTATACAGAGATGACGAA
>NZ_SGXU01000714.1:0-232 GCF_005435015.1 Halorubrum sp. SP9 | reverse complement strand
CAACACAGCACTCCAGACGGCAATCGAGCTCGTCGCGCAGCGACGTCAACTACGTACTGCGCGCGACCGCATAGAGTCCGAACGCAATCAGCTCGAACGTGTCATGAACACAGTCCCCCAGCTGATATTCGCGAAGAACACAGACGGCGAATTCTTGCTCGCGAACGAAGCGGTCGCTGACGCGTACGGCACTACCGTCTCGGACATGATCGGTTCGACTGATGCTGACTAC
>NZ_SGXU01000072.1:0-2475 GCF_005435015.1 Halorubrum sp. SP9 | reverse complement strand
CCGGGACGCTCCGACGACCAGTCCCGCGTCGACCGGGCCGGCGCCGGTGCCGGCGGCGACGCGCTCCTCGTCGCCGACGCGCAGTCGGACGGAGGCGGTCGGGAGGTTGCCCCCGGAGGTCGCCGAGAGGTCGACGAGCTCGACGTGGCGCTCGCGCTCGCGGCCCCGCACGTCGTCCGCGACCGCGAGCAGGTCGGCGTCGGTGACGCGCTTGCCGCGCTCGCCCAGCTCCTTGACGCGGGCGACGACCTCGCGCAGCTCGTCGTCGTCGACCGCCACGTCGTGTTCCGCGAGCGCGGCCTTCACGCCGGCGCGTCCCGCGTGCTTGCCGAGGACGAGCCGGCGCTCGCGGCCGACGGTCTCGGGCGGGTACGGCTCGTACATCGTCCCGTCCTTCAGCGTGCCGTCGGTGTGGATCCCCGACTCGTGGGCGAAGGCGTTGGCGCCGCAGACCGCCTTGTTCGGGGGGAGCGCGACGCCGGTCGCCTCCGAGACGGTCCGACAGAGCCGGTAGAGCCGATCCAGCTCCACGGTGTCGACGCCGTACGACTCGCCGAGCGCGATCGCCACCTCCTCGAGCGCGACGTTGCCCGCGCGCTCGCCGACGCCGAGGACGGTGCCGTGGACGGTGTCGGCGCCCGCCTTCAGTCCCGCGTGGACGTTCGCCAGCCCGAACCCGAGGTCGTCGTGGGTGTGGAGGCTCGTCGGGCCGAGGGCGGCGAGCCGCGAGACGACGGCGGCGGTGCGCTCGGGGTCGGCCGCGCCGACGGTGTCGCAGTAGCAGATCCGGTCCGCGCCGGCGTCGAGGCCGGCGCCGAGCAGGCGTTCGAGGTAGTCGAGGTCGGCCCGCGAGCCGTCCTCGCCGAGCACCTCGACCCACAGGCCGTGCTCTTTCGCGTACTCGACCAGTTCGACCGTCGTCTCGACGACCTCGTCGCGGGTCGATCCGACCTTCGTCTCGACGTGCTTGTCGGAGGCGGGGACGACGAGGTTCACGCCGTCGACGCCGCAGTCGAGCGCGTGGTCCACGTCCCGCTTAACCCCGCGGGCGAAGCTCGTCACGGTCGCGTCCAGTCCCTCGTCGGCGACGCGGCGGATCGCCTCGCGCTCGCCCTCGGAGGTACACGCCGAGCCGGCCTCGATCAGGTGGACGCCGGCGGCGTCGAGTTCGCGGGCGACGTCGACCTTCTCGCCGGGCGTCAGGGAGACGCCGGGCATCTGTTCGCCGTCGCGCAGCGTGGTGTCTAACAGCTGTACCTCGTCGAGGTCTGTGAGTCGTGTTCGGGTCAAAAGGGGGTCCGTCGGCTCGTCGGTGGTCTCGGGGCCGGTGCCGCCGCGGGGCGGTCGTGCCCCGTCGTCGTTATCGCCGGAGAATTTCGCGGCCAGCCGCCGCGAGGCGACTTCCTCTATCCTCCGAACGAACGCGTTCGTCTCGCGTCATTCGTACCCGTGCGAACGACGCACACACGGATAAACAGTCGGGTCGCGTCAGGTATGGCCAACTGATCGTCGCCGAGACCGCCGATCCGGCGACGATCCCTCGACGCGCCTTCGACGGCCCGAAGACGGGAATTTCCGCCTCACCCCAGCAGCGACCGGAGCGACCGCCGCCGGGTGCCGCACTCGGCGGCGTAGTCGCAGGCGTCACACCGGCCGTCGTCGACGCGCGACGGCGGGCCGTCGATCGAGCGCGCCGCGCGGAGCGCCTTGCGATACGCCGCCTTCTTCCGGAGCGTGAGCCGGACCTCTCGGACGACTCCGACCGCCGGGTACTCGACGAGCGCGCGCTCGATCTCCCGCTCGCGCTCCCACGCCAGCGCCTTCGCGATTCCGACCGCGCGGACCGCCTGCGGCTCCCACACGCCGTCCTCCGGCGGCTCGCCCGACGAGACGAGCGTCGGCACGGGCGGGGGAGACGGCTCGGTACCGGCCGGATCCTCGGTCCCCCCGTCCGGTTCCAGCACCTTGTGAACGGTCCCGTGACAGTCCTTGCCCGAGAGGAACCCGCGCTCGCTCGCGGGGTCGACGAGGGCGCCGTACTCGTCGCGCTCGCGGAGCCGGTCGAGGTTTCGGCGGTAGGCGGCCGGCGACCGGTGGAGGGGCAGCTGCCGCAACGCTCGGTCCGGCGCGTCGACCAGCTCGTCGTACCGGAAGGCGAGGTCGATCCGCTCGCGCGCCTTCGGTGGGACGCTTCGCTCGTCGTCGCGCCGGACGTAGTAGAGCTGCCGGGGGCAGTACGCCGCGCGGGCCAGGTCGCTGAACGGGACGAGGGTCACGCGAGGGGTTGGCCGCGGCTTCACTTATAAATAGAACTGCGGTGGCGTCGCCGGCGGCTCTGCCGCCGGCTGCAAGAGGCGCGTCGCGCCTCACTGCGTGCCGACGAGCGGCCTGCGGCCGCGAGTCGCACGCGCGAGGGAGTCGGGCGGCCGGAGCGAAGCGGAGGCCGGCCGACGAGGCTGGGGAGGCGTGAGGTGC
>NZ_SGXU01000713.1:0-233 GCF_005435015.1 Halorubrum sp. SP9 | reverse complement strand
AACTCGTGGTTCGCTGCGGCTACGCTATCAAAATGCTCTTTGATTGTGTCTGAAATGCGGAACCACGTCTGTCCGACTGGAGTTTCAAGCTCTCGGACGTCCACCTTCGGACCAACCGACGTGATGTCGGGTAGTTCTGGAATCTCGTGTGGTAGGTCGAACAGGACAGAATCTAGCGCGTCCACACCCGCGAAGAACTCCTCAACCGGTACTAGATCTGGGACTGAGTGTCC
>NZ_SGXU01000712.1:0-233 GCF_005435015.1 Halorubrum sp. SP9 | reverse complement strand
AACGTCGTCTCCAGCCGGACCGTCTCGTCCATCTCTAGGCCCTCCCAGAGCCGCCGCCCCTCCTCGGGGTCGAGCTCGGCGTCGACTTCCCACACGTCCATCCCGACTATCTCCTCGCGGTCGTACCCGAGCGCGTCGGTCATCGCGCGGTTGGCGTCGACGATCGACCCCGCCTCGTCGTGGATGTCGATCATGTCCGGCGAGCGCTCGAAGAGGGCCTCCAGCCGCGCGGT
>NZ_SGXU01000711.1:0-233 GCF_005435015.1 Halorubrum sp. SP9 | reverse complement strand
CGGAGGGCGGTCGCCTCCGCGCGAGTCAATCCCCCGCTCAGTCCGGGCACGTCCGGCACATCGCTCTGTCCGTTCATCGAGCGATCACTGGACGCTATTGCTATTGTATCTTTGGGATACAGGCCGAACGCGGGCTAACACTTCGAAGCTTCGAAGTTACAAGTATATGCCCTCGGCGCGCCACTCTCCGGTATGCGAATCGCAGTATTCGGTGCGTCGGGACGAACCGGCCG
>NZ_SGXU01000710.1:0-234 GCF_005435015.1 Halorubrum sp. SP9 | reverse complement strand
GGGAATCGAAACGAACGACGACGGGACGATCCACGTCGACACCCATTTCCGGACGACGAACCCCGATATCTACGCCGCCGGCGACGTGATCGGCGAGCCCGAACTGGAGACGGCCGCCGCCAAGGAGGGCAATCACGCCGTAAAGAACGCCTTCGGCAACGAGGGCGTCAGTATCGACTACGACGCGGTCCCGTCGGTCGTGTTCACCAGCCCCGAGGTCGCCTCGGTGGGGAC
>NZ_SGXU01000709.1:0-234 GCF_005435015.1 Halorubrum sp. SP9 | reverse complement strand
AATGACGTTCGCTTTAGGATACCTCTCTCGAATCCACCCAATGAAGTCATCTATCTCTTTATACACCGGTAGGATCTCTTCGGGGGTATCCCAGAGCTTGTGCTGTGCTCGATCGGTCGCGATGAACAGACCGAAAAAAAACTGCCAGCTGTGTTCCGTCATCAGGTTCTTCGCGACGGTCGCACGCTGTTCCGCTGACTCGATACAAGCATCCCTGACCGCCCTCCGGGAACC
>NZ_SGXU01000708.1:0-235 GCF_005435015.1 Halorubrum sp. SP9 | reverse complement strand
GGAGACGGGCGACCCCGTCGAGATCGAACTCACGACCGACCTCCGCGATTACCAGGAAACGTGGGTGGAGACGTTCCTCGACCGCAAGTCCGGGGTGTACGTCGGGCCGCCGGGCTCCGGGAAGACCGTCGCCGCGATCGCCACGATCGCCGCGGTCGGGGGCGAGACCCTCATCCTGGTCCCCTCGCGCGAGCTCGCCGAGCAGTGGCGCGAGGAGCTGCTCGACCACTCCACC
>NZ_SGXU01000707.1:0-235 GCF_005435015.1 Halorubrum sp. SP9 | reverse complement strand
ACGCTCGACCTCACCCTCGCGGAGTCGGTGATCCAGGGCGCCGTGGTCTTCCTCCCGGCCGAGGGCGCGAAGATGGCCGCGGCGATCGGCATCGTCCGATCGGACGCGATCGCGGCGCAGTGAGGGGCCCCCCGTGATCGAGGTACAGGAGGTCACCTGTCGGTACGGCGGGTCCAGTGGCGAGGGCGGCGTCACGGCCGTCGACGACGTCTCCCTCTCGATCCCCGACGGCCAG
>NZ_SGXU01000705.1:0-236 GCF_005435015.1 Halorubrum sp. SP9 | reverse complement strand
GTTACTCATGTTCTGAGTAACCGTATAGGCGCCCGCCTAATAACCCTTCCGGCCCTACCAGTACGTACTTACGGAGCGCACGAGGAGAGGCGTACATGCCCGATTCCGGTGAGGACCTCTTCTCGTTGCTCGATCTGACGGAGTACGAAGCCGACGCCTTAGAGGAACTGCTGCTGTTGGGCCGGACGACGGCGCCGGATCTCGCGGAGGCGACGGGGATTCCGAAAGCACGGATC
>NZ_SGXU01000704.1:0-237 GCF_005435015.1 Halorubrum sp. SP9 | reverse complement strand
ACTGAGGCTCCGGAGCAGCACGGCGTCTTGGAACTGCTTGTACCCGAAAAGCGAGAAGGGGGCGAGGAGGACGAGCCGGAGGTCCTCGTCCTCGATCAGGACCGCGAGCGCCGATAGCAGCACTTGGAGGATGACGAAGAACCCCGCCAACTGGATGAGCAGTCCGGTGCCGCCGGTGAACAGCGAGACCGCAATCAACGCCAGGATGACCACGCCGAGGAGCGGTAGCGCTGACAT
>NZ_SGXU01000071.1:0-2554 GCF_005435015.1 Halorubrum sp. SP9 | reverse complement strand
GATCGACCCGGACGACGTGTCGGCGTCGGTCTTCCTCAACGACCTCGACCCGGAGCTTGTCCAGGACTCGCAGCTGCTCGACCTCGTCGACCGGACCCAGCAGTCGCGGAAGGCGTCCGAAGCGATTCGCTCCGGCAACTCCCTGATGCTCTCGCATCTCGTCGGAATCACCGAGCAGGACCTAGACGGCTCCGCGCTGCGGCTCCCGCTACGGCTTGACGACGTGATGACGAACAACGACGCGACTGCGTTCATCGGCGGCGCCGGGAACCCGAACACGGGGAAGACGAACCTGATGGCGCTGCTGGCGGAACTCCGCTCCGCGACCGTCGACGATCTCCTCGTCATCTCGAATTCGCGCACCTGGCCTCGGACGGACCTCGTGGTGACCAGCGCGCACGACCTCGCCGTGACGTGTATCGAGCATCGCGACCGGCCGAAGTTCGTGTTCATCGACGAGGGATCGACGCACTTCGACGCGCGGACGAACAGCTACGAGGTCGCGGCACAGTTCTCCCCGCTCGCCAAGCGGATGGCGAAGATCAACGTCGACGTCTTCGGAACGGTTTTCCACACAGGGAAGGACTGTCACCCGGAGCTGAAACGGCTGTTCACGACGGCGTACTTCAAACACTCGAAGAAAGAGGTCGACTTCTTCGCGGATTGGCCCGCTGATGCTGACAAGCCGACGAACCAGCTGTTCGGTGGGACCGTCGAGAACCCGCGACCGCGGAACCGGACCCTGACGACGCCGCTCCGTGGAACTGGAACCTCGAACCGGACCTCTTCTCACTCGACCTCGACTGGCCCGATCTCCTCGACGAGCTGCGCGACCGCGGACCAGCAACCTAACACGGTGAACTACCCTTCGACCCACCCACCCCTTTCAGTGGGCGGGAGCCTGCGCGACCCCTCCTTGTGGGGGGTCGCGCTTTCATATCAGACCTACTTCTACAAGCCAAATACTGGTGACAGTAAATGAGAATAGGTAGGTGATCATTAGTATGACACTACCAAAAGTATAAATTAAAATATGTACCATATTTACTCCAGCCGATCTTCTATACAATCGATACAGTGCTTCAGGAACTGGGATATTACGCTTTCGCACTTCCACTTTTTTGATTCCAGAAATAAGCAGATCACCAATAAATAATAGAACACCCATTGTCACTGAAGTAAAAATAGCCACCAGCATAGCAGTCAGAATGCTAATATCATCTGCCAATTCTGCGGAATATGGGAGAGTTGACACGAATAATGTGAATAATCCCATGGCGAGTGTCGTATATGATCGATTCAGATACTGTTCAACCCTACTTAGGACAATGACATTGTATTTTATGTCACTCTTCAACCGCTCTGACTCAGTTCCTACGGTATTATATCCAAGATTTGATATATAATCAAGCTCTTCCCGAGAAAAATTCACGATTCCCAGACCCTTTCCACTCATATACGGTCGAGGACGCGGCATCCTAATCACATCAACCGACCAAACCACCGAATCGACCAGTAACAATACCCCTAAAATAAAAAGCAGAGTACTAAGAGGAACCCCCAAGAAACTCAGAACTTCAGATTGCTCTTCAGGTGATAAAATCACAAACGGTTCAATTAAAACATCCACAGTAAGCAAATCAAGGTACAACTCACCAATTCTACGGAATACTTCAGGATCTCCAAAAGTAGCAATTACAGCGGCCGATGCTATTAATAACTGAATTATTCTTTCCGCTCTTACTTGTGTGTGCTTATATATCTCTAATTGTCTATTTAAGTGCTCCTGTAGACTCCGAGTGTTTATTTTGTCTATCAGCTTATCCTGACTTTCACCAATCATCTCACTCAGCTCTGTCTATCCGTAGACAGCCACCATACTGGACTATTCCCTGCTTTTTTCATATCTATAATCCCGTCTTCATTGAGTTGATATAATCTCTTTCTTGTCCCTGATAGTGAGAAATCCAACTCCTCTGCTACCTCAGACGTGGTCAAAACCGGGTCACTTGACTCATTGAATATAGAAATGATCTCAGAATCGGAGACTGTCTCTTTTCGTCCGGCCATTGTGCCCAATTCAAATTCGTAACACTAAATCGTTCTCGTAATTTAATCATTATACTGTAACCAGTTACAGCGATAGAACTATGTGATGTCAATACAATTTCGTCACTAACGGGAGCATTCCAAAAGCCGGGCCTCGCTGCTGGAGCAGCAGGCCCGCACGGGCTTCCGTGAGTCAGGCACGAAAGCCATGTCAGCAAACACGGCCGGGGGTATTCAATCCCCCCACGGCGGACGTGATCGCGCAGCAACCAGCGGACTCGCTCCGCATCAGTTTCACTTTCAGTCCCCGTACAAGGATTTCGGCTTTTATATCCCCCCTCGTCGGCGTGAGGTGATGCCTCCAAAGGAAGTTGTGCGGATCGAAGATGACGCAGATCGGTGGCGGTTCCTCTGTCCCCGCGGCCACCGAACGTGGGAACCGACGAATCACCATTTCTGGTGTCAACTCTGCGCGCGCCGCAATGACGCCGACGGCGTGTTCTAC
>NZ_SGXU01000703.1:0-237 GCF_005435015.1 Halorubrum sp. SP9 | reverse complement strand
ACCGCTTCACGGAGAGAGCGTCCCTCACCGACGACGTCGCGCCGATAGTGCATGTAGACCGCGCCGAGCGGGGGCTGGATAACGTACGCCAGCGCGATCGGTAACACCGCCCCGGAGGGCACCGCGTCCCCGGCGACGACGATCGCCAGCGCGATCGACAGGTTTCGCATGCTGGTCGCGTACACGAGCGCGACGCCCCGTCGCGGGTCGAGCAGCGTCCGTCCGGCGACCGCGGCG
>NZ_SGXU01000702.1:0-237 GCF_005435015.1 Halorubrum sp. SP9 | reverse complement strand
AAGGGGTGCTAAATCTTGGAATACTGACGATATTTGTCTCATACCTGTTCCTTCTGTTTGCGGTCGTTGTCTGGATTATCAGTCAGGCATTCGACTCGGAGGATATGGATATCCGTGCGATGTTTGAACAAGAGTAGATCTCGATAAGATCGCCAACCAGCTGTTGTCGATAACTACTGCGTCGTGATGTAACAGCCTATTCCACCCGCTCCGCGTACTCGTAGTCCGCGGGGTACG
>NZ_SGXU01000701.1:0-237 GCF_005435015.1 Halorubrum sp. SP9 | reverse complement strand
AGGCTGTTGTCCCAGAAGTACTCGTACTGGACGCCGAAGTCGCGGGTCTGACTGAAGTACCCCTCGTCGTGGAGCATCTTGATCTCGTCGAACGCCGCCGCGACCCGGTCGTCCGTGAAGGAGGCGTCTCCGCTGATGAGCCCCTGCTGGAGGGAGGCGCCGTCCTCCTGCCGCATGAAGAAGCCCTCGGTGATGTCGCTGAGCGGCCACCCGGTGCCGTTCCCGGAGGCGATGGGC
>NZ_SGXU01000700.1:0-237 GCF_005435015.1 Halorubrum sp. SP9 | reverse complement strand
CGGTCGCGGAGTTCATCTGAGCGGCCGGCGTCTCGCCGTCGCGGTCCGATACCGAGCGAGCGCCGCCGGCTCTCGTCGGGCCAGCATCGATAGTGTGTGTATAGTACATTACACACAAAGTAATTTGACCGTAGTGCGCCTCGGTAGACAGATGAGCGTAACGTTCGCAGTGATCGATGCGTCGGTGGGGGAGACGCCCGCGGAGTCGAACCTCCGTCGGATCCTCCGGCCGAGCCG
>NZ_SGXU01000699.1:0-238 GCF_005435015.1 Halorubrum sp. SP9 | reverse complement strand
ACGAAAACCTCGACGCGAAGCTCATTAACTCGCTGCTCAGCAACGGCCGCGCGAGCCTCCGGAGCCTGGGCGACGAGCTCGACGTGTCCGTGACGACCGTCTCGAACCACCTCCGCGACCTCGAAGAGGAGGGCGTGATCCGCGGGTACACGCCCGTCGTCGACTACGACAAGCTCGGTTACGACGTGACCGCGGTGCTCCAGCTCAAAGTCGAGGGGAGCGCGCTGCCGGACGTCAC
>NZ_SGXU01000698.1:0-238 GCF_005435015.1 Halorubrum sp. SP9 | reverse complement strand
CCTCGAACAGCGGTCCCTCGGAGAACAGGTCGGGACCCTCGTCGATGTCGCGGAGGTAGTACTCGTCGTTGCGGACGTACTCGGTGCCCGAGCCGCGGTTCCACTCGGTGAGCTCGTACGCGCCGAGGTTCCCGGTGAACTGGAGTTCGAGCAGCTCCTCGTCCTGCTGGAGCCCCTCGACGTCCTCCTCTTCCACGTACGGCTGGACGAGGTCCTTCGGGATCGGGTACAGGAGCGG
>NZ_SGXU01000697.1:0-238 GCF_005435015.1 Halorubrum sp. SP9 | reverse complement strand
CATCTTTCTTGGTAAAATCGTAGTTCGTAGTATTTTTTTTCATATCAAAGGCATGTCCTGTTAACTATAGGAAATGAGCTTTTCTCAATTCTCTAAACTTATACAAGCACTCATGTTTGCCGCTCTGATGGTGCGGAAAAAACTGCTCCATGAAGCAAACTGTCCGGGCAAATCCTTTCACGCTCGGGAAGCTTTGTGAAAGCCCTTCTCTTTCAACCCATCTTTGCAACGAAAAAAA
>NZ_SGXU01000696.1:0-238 GCF_005435015.1 Halorubrum sp. SP9 | reverse complement strand
CTTTGAACACTCTAATTTTTTCAAAGTAAAAGTCCTGGTTCGCCAAGAGCCACAAGGACTCAAGGTTAGCCAGAAGGAAAGGCCCCGTTGGAAATCCAGTACACGAAAAAATCGGACCGGCCAACCGGGCCCAAAGTTCAACTACGAGCTTTTTAACTGCAACAACTTTAATATACGCTATTGGAGCTGGAATTACCGCGGCTGCTGGCACCAGACTTGCCCTCCAAGATCGGAAGAG
>NZ_SGXU01000070.1:0-1001 GCF_005435015.1 Halorubrum sp. SP9 | reverse complement strand
GCCGTAATTGGAGCCGTACCCTGACCGAACGTAGCGGCGGTAATGGTGCGGTGGCGGTGTTTATGGCGTGCTATGATTGCTTTTTTGGCGTGCAGAGCATGCCGCGTGCGAGCAAACAGCAGGCGCGTTATGCGGTGGGCCGTTGCCTGATGCTGTGGAGCAGCAACGATGTGACCCAGCAGGGCAGCCGTCCGAAAACCAAACTGAACATTATGCGTGAAGCGGTGATTGCGGAAGTGAGCACCCAGCTGTCTGAAGTGGTGGGCGTGATTGAACGTCATCTGGAACCGACCCTGCTGGCCGTGCATCTGTATGGCAGCGCGGTGGATGGCGGCCTGAAACCGCATAGCGATATTGATCTGCTGGTGACCGTGACCGTGCGTCTGGATGAAACCACCCGTCGTGCGCTGATTAACGATCTGCTGGAAACCAGCGCGAGCCCGGGTGAAAGCGAAATTCTGCGTGCGGTGGAAGTGACCATCGTGGTGCATGATGACATTATTCCGTGGCGTTATCCGGCGAAACGTGAGCTGCAGTTTGGCGAATGGCAGCGTAACGATATTCTGGCCGGCATTTTTGAACCGGCGACCATTGATATCGATCTGGCCATTCTGCTGACCAAAGCGCGTGAACATAGCGTGGCGCTGGTTGGTCCGGCAGCGGAAGAACTGTTTGATCCGGTGCCGGAACAGGACCTGTTTGAAGCGCTGAACGAAACCCTGACCCTGTGGAACAGCCCGCCGGATTGGGCGGGTGATGAACGCAACGTGGTGCTGACCCTGAGCCGTATTTGGTATAGCGCGGTGACCGGCAAAATTGCGCCGAAAGATGTGGCGGCGGATTGGGCCATGGAACGTCTGCCGGCGCAGTATCAGCCGGTGATTCTGGAAGCGCGTCAGGCGTATCTGGGCCAGGAAGAAGATCGTCTGGCCAGCCGTGCGGATCAGCTGGAAGAATTTGTGCATTACGTGAAAGGCGAAATTACCAAAGTGGTGGGTAAA
>NZ_SGXU01000695.1:0-239 GCF_005435015.1 Halorubrum sp. SP9 | reverse complement strand
CCCCCGAGCCAACACGGCTGTGACTGAGTGCGGGCTAGTATAGTATAAGCGGTTGTATCTTTATCTACAGCGATTAGGTCTCTGTCAGCCAAAGACACTGAGGAGGGCGGGTTTGTGAGAAAGGGCTCAGCGTTATAACGAACGATACCTCACCACACCACGGATCGTATGACCGACCTTGGACAGCGAGACGACCGAGCGCTGATGAAGTTAGAAAATTCCGCTAAACGTGTCTCGAC
>NZ_SGXU01000694.1:0-239 GCF_005435015.1 Halorubrum sp. SP9 | reverse complement strand
GCTGTCGAGACTGAGAAGCGCCCCGAGAGCGTCGTAAAACGTTGGTGCGACAGCGAGCAAGAGGAAGCCGGTTCCGACGCCGACACCGATAATAAGGTCTCGTTTCGCGAAGTGAGAGCGGTATCGTTCGCCCCCCCACATGATCGCGGCGAGCCCGCCGAATACGAACAATCCAGTCAGCGGTGCGTTCATAATCCCACCCCGAGACGGGGTGACCCGTGGAGCGCTTCTCCCCGTAG
>NZ_SGXU01000693.1:0-239 GCF_005435015.1 Halorubrum sp. SP9 | reverse complement strand
AATTTAATTATATGGTTGTCAATCACTACTTGTTGATGGACCTACCCGTTCGTGACGGCGGCACGACGTTGATAACCGGTCCGACCTTATCCGGGCGCCGACGGCTGATCCACCAAACGCTGCGCGAGTCACCCGGCCAGCCAGCTATCGTAGCGACGCGAGAACCGGCAACATCCGTTCGATCGAGGTATCAGCGGCTGACGGCGGGTTCCGAGTCTGAGCCCGTTATTGTCGACTGT
>NZ_SGXU01000692.1:0-239 GCF_005435015.1 Halorubrum sp. SP9 | reverse complement strand
ACTCGCCGGGGGCGAAGCGGATCGCCTCGTCGGGCCCGACCGCCACGCGCTCGCGGTCGCGGCCGACCTCGAACGTCGCGGTGCCCGAGCGGACGTAGAACACCTCCTCCTGGTCGTCGTGCGTGTGGAGGCCGCCGGAGAAGGCGTCGCCGGGCGCGAGTTCGAAGTAGTTCATCGCGACGTGGTCGGTCCCGAGCGCGCGCGAGACCGGCTTTCGGATGTCGTGAACGCCCATGGGG
>NZ_SGXU01000691.1:0-239 GCF_005435015.1 Halorubrum sp. SP9 | reverse complement strand
ACATGGGCACCCTCTCAAACGACCGGTACAGCGTTGAGGGTGCGGGAAATGCCGTTCGAGCGAGCTGTAACAGACCCCGAACGCGATCCATCTCACTCGCCCAATCGACGATCTCGCGGTACGTCGCATCCATGTGAACTCGCAAAAAGTGGAGCGTGACATGCTTCCAGCCGGGAAATCCGTGGCCAGTCGGATCACTCACCGCCGTTGGACTGGCGGCACAGCGCTTTTGAGCCAGC
>NZ_SGXU01000690.1:0-240 GCF_005435015.1 Halorubrum sp. SP9 | reverse complement strand
ACCAAGCCACGGTGTCCAACGAAGACGGTCTCTCTCACCTCGAAGACTGTGAAGACGGTGCCTACGATTTTATACTCATGCACGCAGTCATCGAACACTTGGAGAAAGAATACGTCGAGCAGCTACTGAACACGGCGCGGCGAAAGCTGACTGACGACGGGGTCATATCAATACTAACCGGGAATCTCGCGAACCCCCTCTCAAACTCAATAATGTTCGGCGACTTCGACCACAAGTTCG
>NZ_SGXU01000689.1:0-240 GCF_005435015.1 Halorubrum sp. SP9 | reverse complement strand
TTAGTAACGGCGAGTGAAGCGGCAAAAGCTCAAATTTGAAATCTGGTACCTTCGGTGCCCGAGTTGTAATTTGGAGAGGGCAACTTTGGGGCCGTTCCTTGTCTATGTTCCTTGGAACAGGACGTCATAGAGGGTGAGAATCCCGTGTGGCGAGGAGTGCGGTTCTTTGTAAAGTGCCTTCGAAGAGTCGAGTTGTTTGGGAATGCAGCTCTAAGTGGGTGGTAAATTCCATCTAAAGCT
>NZ_SGXU01000688.1:0-241 GCF_005435015.1 Halorubrum sp. SP9 | reverse complement strand
CCGGCGCAGGCCGAGCCGCACGACGCGTCGATTTGCCACAAGTCGAAGATCAACCCGAAGGAGGTGTACGACCCCGAGGACCTCGAACTCAGCCACACCGCCGAGGGCGAGTCCACGATGGAGCGCGTCTCCGAGGACCGCGTGGAGATCGAGATGTACTCCACTCGGAACCACTACGGGTTCCAGGAGATGGTCGTCCAGGAGGGCGACGAGGTGGAGATGCAGGTGACGAACATCGAGA
>NZ_SGXU01000069.1:1864-2810 GCF_005435015.1 Halorubrum sp. SP9 | reverse complement strand
ACTGGCTTTCTGGGACTTCACACGTGCCAGTACTTTGCTGATCAGGGCTGGGACGTAACCGCACTCGACCTCAAACCGTTCAACGAAGAAGACGATACAGAAGACATTGAATACATAGAGGCCGATGTGCGTGACGAGGAGAGAGTGTCCGAGGCAATTGAGAAAGCTGACGCGGATGTAATCGTCCACAGTGCGGCGGCACTCCCACTGTGGGACGCCGACGAGATTTGGGAGGTAACGGTTGAGGGGACGCGCTCGGTATTGTGGGCCGCGAAAGAGCACGGCGTTGAACGAGTGGTCTATATTTCGTCCACAGCCGTCTACGGCACTCATGATACGCATCCAATTACCGAGGAATCGCCGTTAGACGGTGTCGGTCCATACGGAGACGCAAAGATCGAAGCCGAAAACATCTGTCGAGACTTCCGTCGGATGGGGATGTGCGTCCCGATTATTCGACCAAAGACGTTCATCGGACCACAGCGGCTTGGCGTGTTTCAGGTCCTGTTCGACTGGATCGAGGGTGGGGCGAACATCCCGATGGTCGGGTGGGGAAACAACAAGTATCAATTACTCCACGTTCACGATCTCGTTCGGGCAATCGAGATGATGTTCACGTTGGACGAGAGCGAGGTGAATGACGAGTTCAATGTGGGTGCGACGGAATACGGAACGATGAAAGAAGACTTCCAAGCCCCGATTGACGAGGCGGGAACAGGGAAGCGAGTTGTCGGAACACCAGCAACGCTGACCCGCTTTGCTCTCCGAGTGTTGAACAAACTCGATCTGTCACCGCTCTATCCGTGGGTATATGAAACAGCTCACGAGGACTCGTACGTCTCCGTCGAAAAGTTGTGCGATATCGGATGGGAACCAGAATACTCCAATCAAAAGGCATTGGTTGATACATATCAATGGTATCTAGAGAATTATGAAGAAAGTGAGG
>NZ_SGXU01000069.1:1509-1854 GCF_005435015.1 Halorubrum sp. SP9 | reverse complement strand
AAAAGACCATCGTGTCGCGTGGGATCAGGGCGCTCTTAAAATAGTGAAAAAGGTATTCAAAAAAATATAGACATGGTCGATTTAGCGTCTTCAAAAAAAGATTCTTACTTCAATTATATCCATAGAGGTTCAATAGTATTTATTGTATTATATACATTGTTTCAGCTTTTAGTATCAGTTCCATATGGGATTCAACTCTCTGATGAGGGATTTCAATTCTATCTTGCGTGGGGGATAGGAAGCGAGAATTTGGTTCTCTATAAAGATATTTTCACTATGTATGCTCCTGGATACATTTGGGGTATAGCATCTTTCTTGGAGATATTTGGATATTCATTTTTTTCG